>NZ_JBSFGK010000023.1:0-106158 GCF_053596495.1 Kitasatospora sp. NPDC001683 | reverse complement strand
AGCCGGTCCGTCCGGTTCCGGGTGAAGCCCCGGATCAGCGCCGCCACGACGGCGATGCCGACGGCCGCGGAGACGAAGTTCTGCACCGCCAGGCCAGCCATCTGCACCAGGTGGCCCATCGCGGACTCACCGCTGTAGGACTGCCAGTTGGTGTTGGTGACGAACGAGATCGCGGTGTTCCAGGCCTGGTGGCCGTCCATCTGCTGGACGCCCAGGTTCAGCAGCAGGTAGCCCTGGAGGCGGATCAGGCCGTAGAGGAAGAGCACCGAGACGGCCGAGAAGGCCAGCACCGAGCGCAGGTACACCGGCCAGCGCTGGTCGGCGTCCCCGTCCACGCCGATCACCTTGTAGATGCCGCGCTCGACTCCGAGGTGCCTGGAGGTGGTCAGGATGCGGGCGATGTAGTCGCCCAGGGGCCGGTAGCACAGGACCAGCGCGGCCACCAGGGCCAGGGCCTGCAGCCAGCCCGCGAGAGTGGAGCCCATGTCAGAACTTCTCCGGGTAGATCAGCGCCACGACGAGGTAGCCGACAAGAGCGACGGCCACGATGAGACCTGCGAGGTTCTCGGCACTCATGCGCCCACCTCGCTGCGCTCGGCAGGCGCTTCGCGCAACCCGCACCTCTCGATGGTTCGCTCGCTGCGCTCACTCACAGCTTCTCCACCCCCCGCGCGATCAGGGCGATGACGGCGAACACGGCGACCGTGACACCGACGTAGATGAGGTCGGACATGGGCTCCACCAGCGTGGTTCGGGAGATGCCGCGGACGGACCGAAGGGCTTCCGTGCGGCACCGGCGGACGACCGGCAGATGCAGCAAACCAGCCGTCAAGGGCGCGTTCAGGAGGCCCTGACGCCGTCCATACGGGTGACGACCGGTCGTTGACGGGACCTTGACGCGCACGGGTGGTGGGACGACGAACGGCCCCGGACGGCAGCTGGAAACCGCCGCTCGCCGTCCGGGGCCGTGCACGGGCCTCCGCCGCCGGTCACATCCGCATCCGGTCACATCCGCATCCGCAGCCGGCAGACCACCGCGTCGGTGTGCCGGCGCAGGGCGCGGTCGATCACGGCGCCGCGCCGGTTCTGCAGCGCGCGCTGCCACCAGTGGGCGGGCTCGACCTCGGGGATCAGCACGGTGAGCCGGTCGTAGGCACGCTCCTCGCCGAGCTTGTTGACGAACGCGGCGATCGGCCGGCCGAGCTGCCGGTGGCCGTCCGGGATCTCCAGCAGGGGCACACCGGGCTGCCACAGCTCCCAGTCCCGGCGCAGCGCCTCGGCGTCGGCCGGATCGTGCACCACGGTCACCGCGAACACCTCGTCGCCCAGCGACAGCGCCGCCGACAGGCCGTCCCGGGTGAGCCGGGTGATCGCCGTCACCGGGACCACCACCAGGCTGCGCCGGCGGGTCACCGGGCCCGGCACCCGGCCGAGCTCCAGGCGTTCGCCGATCCGCCCGTAGCTGCGGTGGATGGCCTCGAACAGCAGCACCAGCAGCGGCAGGGCGACCACGATGCCCCAGGCGCCCTCGGTGAACTTGGTGCCGGTCACCACGATCGCCGCGAGGCCGGTCAGCAGCGCGCCGAAGCCGTTCAGCGCGGCCTTCCATCGCCAGCCGGCCGGGCGGTTCCGGTACCAGTGCCGGACCATGCCGACCTGGCAGACGGTGAAGCCGACGAACACACCGATGGAGAAGAGCGGCACCAGGCTGTTGACGTCGCCGCCGGAGCCGACCAGCAGCACGGCCGACACCGCGGCCAGGAACAGCACGCCGTACCGGTACACCTGGCGGTCGGCGCGCAGCGCGAAGACGTGCGGGAGGTGGTTGTCCCGGGCGAGCAGGTCCATCAGCACCGGCAGACCGCCGAAGGAGGTGTTGGCGGCCAGGCCGAGCAGGACCACGGTGGCGAACTGGACGACGTAGAAGCCGGTGCCGTGGCCGAGCGAGGCGTCCGCGAGCTGGGCGAGCACGGTGACGCCGTCGACCGGCTGGAGGTGGAAGCGGCCGATCAGCACGGCCAGGCCGATCAGCATCACGCCGAGCAGGGCGCCGAGCGCGACCTCGGTGTACTGGGCCCGCTTCACCCGCGGGGTCCGGAAGGAGGGGACGGCGTTGGCCACCGCCTCGACGCCGGTCAGCGCCGAGCAGCCGGCCGCGAAGGCCTTCAGCAGCAACAGCGCGCCGACCGCGCTGGCGTTCTCGGCGAGCACCGAGGCGTGGCCGGCGGCGGCCTCGGTGCTCGCCGGCGCGTCGCGGAACAGGCCGACCACGACGATCGCCAGGACGGCGAGGACGAAAACGGCCGTCGGCGCCATGAACCAGCGCGCCGACTCGGCGATGCCGCGCAGGTTGACGGCGGTCACCAGGGCGAGCACTCCCAGGCAGAGCCAGACCCGGTCGTCGTACAGGCCCGGAAGGGCGGAGGTCAGCGCGGCCACGCCGGCGGTCACCGAGACCGCGACGTTCAGGACGTAGTCGATCACCAGCGAGGCGGCCGCGGTCAACGCCGTCCGGCGGCCCAGGTGGGCCTTGGCCACCGCGTAGGAGCCGCCGCCGTCCGGGAAGGCCGCGATCACCTGCCGGTAGGAGGCGACCAGCACCGCGAGCAGCACGGCGATCGCCACCGTGACCGGCAGCGTGAAGCCGAGCCCGTACGAACCGGCGGCGGCCAGCACCAGCACGATCGACTCCGGGCCGTACGCCACCGACGCCATCGCGTCCAGCGACAGCGCCGCCAGCCCGCCGAGCACGCTGAGCCGGTGCCGCTCGTCACCCGCCCCGGTATCAGGCGGCTCGGGCTCGGCCGTCACGGCCGGGGTGGAAGTGGCGCTGGACATCGGACGGCCCTCCGCAGTCGGTAGTTGCTCCGAATCCTGCGGTTCGCACGCCCGGGCACCCACTCGCCCCTACGGGTTCCTGACGCCGCCACCAGTGGCCTTGACGCGGTCTTGACGCGACCCCCGTACGACGGGAGGAGGGCCGTTGGCGGGGGTGGGTGAGCCGTTGTCCCGGCGGACGCCGGTTGGGAAGACGATCAGCTCGAAGGACTCCCACCCCCGGCCATCCACTGTGCTGCCTTCACAGGGTAATTGCAAGTAATGCGCAATAACCCCTGCCACCGGCGGCCGGACGACCCCCCGGTCCGGTAGCCGAGTGTGCTCCGGCTCATCACCGAACGGCTCCAACGGCGGGCCGCACCCCCGCCGGCACCCGAGGACTCCTGATGGCGACCTCAGAGCATCCGCTCGGCCGTCACCGCCCGTGCTCGCAGCGCGTCAGCCTCCTCGTGCTGCCCCCGGGCAGCCAGGATCCGGGCCCGGTACTCCATCGCGTACCCGTCGCCCAGTTCCTCCGCGCGCAGGAACGCCTGTACGGCGCGCTCCAGGTCGCCGCGGTCCCGGAAGGCCACGCCCAGCGCGGTGATCGGGAACGCCTCGTCCTGCGCGAGGATCACCGACGCCCAGCGCTCGACACCAGCCGCATCGCCACGGTCGAGCGCCTGCTTGACGAGCCCCAGCATGGCGTCCGGATCGCCGAGCGCCGCGACCTTCTCCCAGACCACCTGTGCGCGGTTCGCGTCACCGGCCACCGCGTGCAGCATCCCCAGGTTGAAGCCGGCAACCACGTTCCCGGCCGCCCACGCCCGGCCCCACCAGCGCAGCGCGCCGGCCCGGTCACCCTTCAGATGCAGGGCCGTCGCCAGGTGCCCCATCGCCACATCGTCGCCCAGCTCCGCCTCAGCCGTCAGCTCGGCCAGCTCCTCGTCCGGCGGCATCTCGGCGGCCCTGCCAGCCGGCAGCCGTACCGATACCAACTCCTCGTCGGGCTCCGACCGCCGACGGAACCACCAAGCCATCAGTGACCACCCCCGTGCCACAGCCACGCCGATCCCCGGCATGCCGGAAAGCGAACATCCGCCACCCGGCGATCATGCCAGTCCCGACGCTGAACGATGGCTCGCCAAGCCTCGCGCTCACTCGCCGGCTGAAGCGCGCGGTCACACCGGTCCTGGTCCGCGCCTGGTCCGGAACCGCTGGTCAGGGCTGGGATCCAGGCGAAACGAGGTGAGACGAACCGCGCAACACGACCATCCGTGACCGGTGTTCGAACACAACGAAACAGCCCCTGATCTGCGTTTCCGCAGATCAGGGGCTGTTTTCCATCCTGTGGCTGGTGCAGGGTTCGAACCTGCGTAGCTTGCGCGACAGATTTACAGTCTGCTCCCTTTGGCCGCTCGGGCAACCAGCCAGGATTTTCGCCTCCCGGGGCTCTCGCCCTGTTCGACTTGGTAAACCATACCTGATCCCCGGGGGTGGTCCGCCACTCGGTAGATCACGCGACGATCGAGAACCGCCGCGCGACTGTCGCGGGCGGGGCCGGGGTGGCGCTGGATAGGCTTGGGCGGCGGGCGCCCGGTGGGGCGGGCCGTGCCAGTGAAGCCAGAGCATCAAGGAGACCAACACCCATGGCCGACTCCAGTTTCGACATCGTCTCGAAGGTCGAGTGGCAGGAGGTCGACAACGCGATCAACCAGACCTCCCGTGAGATCGCCACCCGCTTCGACTTCAAGGGCGTGGGCGGCGAGATCAGCCGCTCGGGCGAGAAGATCGAGATGAAGGCCAACGGAGAGGAGCGCGTGCGGGCCATCCTGGACGTGCTGCAGACGAAGTTCGTCAAGCGCGGCCTGTCGCTGAAGGCTCTGGCCGCCGGGGAGCCGCAGCTGTCCGGCAAGGAGTACAAGATCTTCGCGAACATCAAGGAGGGCATCACCACGGAGGATGCCAAGAAGGTCGCGAAGATCATCCGGGACGAGGGCCCGAAGGGCGTCAAGGCCCAGGTCCAGGGCGACGAGCTGCGCGTCAGCTCCAAGAGCCGCGACGACCTCCAGGCCGTCCAGGCCCTGCTCAAGGGCAAGGACCTGGACTTCGCGATCCAGTTCGTGAACTACCGCTAGTCGACCGCCGCTCCCCGCCCGCGGGACCGGACGGCACGGCCCCGCTCCCGGATCCGGGGGCGGGGCCGTTCGCGTCGGTGGGACCTTTCGCTTCGGTGCGGCGGGTCAGCTCGGCGCAGCGGGTCAGCGGGCGGCGGGGTGGGGGTGGGTGGCGGCGGTCAGGACCCTCGCCTGGCCGCGCAGGGTGTCGAGTTGCTCCTGGAGGCCCGCGGGTGCGGAGCCGGGGCGCCTGGGCGGGGCCGGCGTGGTCACCGGCGGTGTGCGGTCGCCGTCCGGACGCAGCCACCGCGGGTACGCCGAACGGCGGCACGTCGTGCTTTGACACCCCGTCGGATCGTCCGGGGCTCAGCCGGCCGCCCAGGCGGCGGTGCTGCGGTGCGCCCCCAGCCCGACCGAGGCGAACTCGTCCACCCGCCCCGGCTCGACGTACCCGCCGAGCCGCCGCAGGACCCGGGAGATCGGCGTGCCCTCGGCCGGTGCCGGCTCGAACTCGCCCATGGTGAGCGGCCCCAGGACGACCCGGCCGTCCGACCAGACGGCGGCCCGCTGGGTGCCGCTGCCGCCCCAGAACTCGGCCTCGACGCAGGCGATCGGACCGGCCTTGGACCAGGCGGCGAGCCGGAGTTCGAAGCCGTCCGGGTGCCAGCCGAATCCCGCCCCGCTGCCGGACTTGGGCACGACGCCGTCGCCCTGGAGCGCGGCCAGCACGGCGGAGGTGACCGGGATCAGCGCCAGCCCTTGCGCCAGCGGCACCACCCGGGCCACCGGCACTTCCGCCGCCGCCACCGTCAGCAGCTCCAACGTGCCTATCAGCGCTTGGAGTTCATACGACATGCCGGACATGGTGTCCCACCACACCGACAGTAGGCGCGGAATTTATGATTCCGTGCCCGGCCGAAGACCGTAGAGCAGGTGAAGAGGTGACGTCCACGGCGTCATCGACAGTACTCGGAGCTTCCGCCGCCAGCTCGTCGAGGATCTCCTGCAGTTGGGCGTGCAGCCGGGCCGGCCGCTCCGGGCGGATCCGCAGCGCGAAGTTCGCGAACAGGCCGGACGGAGTGCCCGAACCGTCCTACGACTGGCCGAAGTCCAGCCGTCCGTCGGCCACTTGGCTGCGGAAGTCGCCGCGGACCCGGTCGAGCGTGGCCAGCATCGCGTCGTACGCCCCGGAGCGGGCCGGGGAGTCGGTGGTGAACATCTCCGGGGCGAGCCGGATCGAGTCCTGGGCGACCCGGTAGCGGCTCTCCACGGTGCCGGAGACCAGCCGGGTGCCGGCCACCAGGATCAGCCCGGCCCTCTCCAGCTGCTCGATGTGCCGGTAGAGCTTGGTCTGCGGCTCACCGAGCTCGGCGGCGAGCTCCTTGGCGGTCAGCGGGCGGTCCTCGGCGGACTTCAGGGCGCCGAGGATGGCGAGGCGCAGCGGGTCGGCGAGCGGCTTCAGCGCCGCGACATCGACACCCAGCTGACCGCCGATCACCCGCACGGGCGCATGCCGCATGCGGAGGACGGGGCAACCGGGTGAACTGACCGGGTACGGCCTGCCCCCGGGGTCCCTCCCGGCGGCACACCCCGCGCAGCCGACCGGGGCCGTACCGGAGGAGGACCGATGAGTTCCACGGACGCGTGAGTTCCATGGCCGCGTGAGTTCCCCGGGCTCGCCCCCACCCGGTCCGGGAGAGCCCGCCGGGGTGTCCCTGCCGCCGACCGCGCCGATCTCCGCCGAGCCGGCCTCCGGCCGGGAGGGCGGGATCCACCGCCGGGCCCCGGAGGGCCTGTCGAAGCCGCTCGGCTTCGCGGCCGTCTGGTGCCAGTGGGGTCGTGCACCGGGATCGTCGGCGCCGGTCCGCTGATCCTCGGCTGCTGATCCCGTACCTGTTCCGGCGGCTGCGCGAGCCGGGTCGGCGCTCGCCTGGGGCCACCGCCAAGCCAGCCGTCCAGGAGGCCCAGGCGGCCCAGGAGCTGCGCGGCGCCGTAGGAAGCACGTCGTCCTGACCCGGAATCCGTCCGATGGTCTCCCGGCACCGCCGGGGGTCTACGCCAACAACCGCTGACTGTGGTGCAGTTGAACATCCAAGGAAGTGCAGGAAGCAGTTCGTCCGGCCCCCGAGGAGGCAGAACCGTGACCCGTCCGTTCACCACCGAGGACCACACCGCCCGGATGGCCCGGGCCACCGCCGAGGCGACCGCCGCCGGTCTGGCCGGCCTGGTGGTCGCCCCCGGCCCCGACCTGACCTACCTGTGCGGCTACCAGCCCACCGCGATCACCGAGCGGCTCACCGCGCTCGTCCTCACCGCGGGGCGCCGCCCCGCGCTGATCGTCCCCAAGCTGGAGCGCCCGGACGCCGAGAAGGCGGTCGGCGCCCCGGCCGTCGACCTGCTCGACTGGTCCGACGGCGAGGACCCGTACGCCACCGTCGGCCCGCTGTTCGACCCGGCCGGGCGCTACGGCATCTCCGACAACGCCTGGGCGATGCACCTGCTCGGCCTCCAGTCCGCCCTTCCCGGCACCGTCTTCACCTCGCTCACCGAGACCCTGCCGATGCTGCGCGCGGTCAAGGACGCCGAGGAGCTGGCCCGCCTGGCCGCGGCCGGCGGCGCCGCGGACGCCGCCTACCGGAGCATCCTGGAGGTCGCCTTCGCCGGCCGCCGGGAGACCGACGTGGCCGCCGACCTCGGCGCGCTGCTGATCCAGTACGGGCACAGCCAGGTCGACTTCACCGTGGTCGGCTCCGGCCCCAACGGCGCCAACCCGCACCACGAGGCCGGGGACCGGATCATCCGGCCCGGCGACACCGTGGTGCTGGACTTCGGCGGCCTCAAGGACGGCTACGGCTCCGACACCACCCGCACCGTGCACGTCGGCCCGGACGCCCCGGCCGAGGTGCGGAAGGTGCACGACCTGGTCCGGCTCGCCCAGCAGACCGCCTTCGAGGCGGTCCGGCCCGGGGTGAGCTGCCAGGAGATCGACCGGATCGCCCGCCGGGTGATCACCGAGGGCGGCTACGGCGAGTACTTCATCCACCGCACCGGCCACGGCATCGGCATCACCACCCACGAGCCGCCGTACCTGGTCGAGGGCGAGGAGCGGCCGCTGGTGCCCGGCATGTGCTTCTCGATCGAGCCGGGCGTCTACCTGCCGGGGCGGTTCGGGGTGCGGATCGAGGACATCGTCACCGTGACCGCGAACGGCGGGCGGCGCTTCAACAACACCCCGCACGACCTCGGCATCGTGGCCTGACCCGCCTGACCCGCTGACCCGCCTGACCCGCCTGCCCGCCTGCCCGCCTGCCCGCCTGCCCGGCGAGATTTGACCCAAGCCTGCGATTTTCTTACGAGGCGGTCATAGTTCACCCAGAGTCCTCCAAGCTTGCGTTGCTAGTTTCAGTGAGCATGACGAAGCTGCTCAGCCCGGCCCCACCGCCCCCGGTGCGGGCCGGACGACTGCGCCCCGCGACCGCCCCCGACCACCGAACCGGCCTGTCGAGACTGCGGCTGCTGGCCTGGCCGGCCTACCTGACCGGCTTCGTCTGGTTCCTGGCCACCCAGGGCATGGCCTTCGCCAACGACGTGGTGTTCCTCTGGCTGATCGGCGCCCTGCTGACCGCCGCCCTCCACAGCGGCCACGGCCCGCGCGGCTTCCTGCCGGTGCTGCGCGACTGGATCCCGGTGATGGCCGTGGTCTGGGTCTACTCCCTGCTGCGCGGCTACGGCGCGCACACCCCGTGGGCCCCGCACTGGCTGCCCCAGCTGCGCGCCGACGAGGTGCTCGGCCTCGGCGAGACCTGGACCGTACGGATCCAGCACGCGCTCTACACCCCGGGTTCACCGCACTGGTACGACTACGCGGCGACGGCCGTCTACCTCTCCCACTTCCTCGTGGTCTTCGTCCTGCTCGCCGTGCTCTGGCGGCGCTCCCACCAGCGCTTCCGGCAGCTGCTCGCCTGCTACTTCACGCTGACCTTCGCCGGCTTCGCCACCTACCTGCTCTACCCGGCCGACCCGCCGTGGCTGGTCGCCCAGCAGGGCGACCTGCCGCCGCTGCACCGGGTGGTCTGGGAGACCATCTCCACCATGGGCCTGCCGCAGGCCGACTCGCTGCTGGAGAACGGCAGCCAGTTCGCCAACGACGTCGCCGCGATGCCCTCGCTGCACTCCGCCTACCCGGCGATGCTGCTCTTCCTCTTCTGGCCGACCGCCGGGCCCCGGCTGCGGGCGCTGCTGGTCGCCTATCCGCTCGCGATGGCGTTCACCCTGGTCTACGGCGCCGAGCACTTCATCGTGGACATCCTCGCGGGCTGGACGTACGCGGCCGTGGTGGTCCTCGGCCTGCGGTGGCTGCGCGACCGGCGGGCCGATCGTCCCAGCCCGAGCGGTCTCAACGCCCACTAGACCCCGGACGCGCTGGCCGCCGAGTTCCGCAGGCTCCGGGAGAGCGTCGAAGACTAGGCGGCGCTCAGCCCGGCCGGCAGCGGCAGCGCGCGCAGTTCGCGGATCAGCGCCCGGACGGCGGGCGTCCCGGCCAGCTCGGGCGTGGTGACGTACCCGACGAAGCGGCTGGGCGGCCGGGGGCCGAGGTCGGTGACGGCCAGCCCGGGCGGGGCGCCGAGCAGCGCCGTCCGGGGCATGATCGCCATGCCCAGGCCCTGGGCGACCAGCGAGAGCGCCACCGTGTCGTCCTCCGCGTCGACGGTCGCCGGCGGGAGCCAGTCCTGCCGCCGCCACCAGTCCCTGGTGTAGGAGTCGCAGTTCTCGGCCCAGTCGACCAGCGGCAGTCGGCGGGGCTCCGGGTGGTCCTGCGGGTGCGCGAGGGCGTACGACTCCCGGTACAGCCGCACCGCGACCAGGCCGGGGACGGGCGGCGGGCCGCCCGCGTCCAGGGTGGCCAGCCCCAGGTCGGCGCGCCCGTCGGCGACCTCGCCGGCGGTGCCCCGGCCGAGCTCCCGGACGATCCGCACGTGCGGGGTGAGCCCGGGGTGCTCGGCGGCCAGCCGAGCCAGGACGGGCGGCAGCAGGTGGGCGGCGGCGCTGCGGAAGGCGGCGATCCGCAGCGTTCCGGTCACCGTCCCCGCCGGGTCGGCACCGGCACCCCGTACCTCGGGGCCCATCACGGCCAGCCCTGTTCGTCTCGGCCGTGGCCGGCGGCGTCGGCACCGCCGCGGCCGGATCGCCCGGCTGCTCGGCGCCGGACGGATCGTCGGCAGCACCGGCTCCGCCGCCAAGGCCGCCCACCTCACCGAGCACCTCGGCTTCGACGCCGCCTTCGACCACGACGGCCCGATCGCCGACCGGCTGCGCGAGGCCGCCCGGGACGGACTGCACGTCTACCTCGACCACGTCGGCGGCGCCCACCTGGAGGGCGCGATCGGCGCGATGCGCGACCACGGCCGGATCGCCTGGTGCGGCGCCGTCGCCCAGTACGACGACGCGAAGAACCCGCCGACCGCGCCGCGCAACCTCTACGACGTGGTCGGCAAGAGCCTTCACCTGGAGGGCTTCCTGGTCCGCAACCACCTGGACGCCCGCCCCGAGCTGTACGACTTCCTCGTCCCGCACCTGCGCTCCGGCGCCCTCGTCCCGGACGAGACGGTCGTGGACGGCTTCGACCGCGTGGTGGACGCCTTCCTCGGCATGCTGCGCGGCGCCAACACCGGCAAGATGATCGTCCGGATCGGCGACTGACCCGCCCGCTCAGAGCGGGGTGACGGCCTTCAGCACCACCAGCAGGGCCACCGCCGCGTTGAGCGCGCACAGCGCCGAGGCGGCCGTACCGACCGCGGCGACCATCGCCGCCAGGCCCGCCGGGGTCTTGGCCGGCGGCCAGTTGCGGGCGGTCGGCACCGGGCCGAGCAGCGCCGCCACCCGGCGCGGCACCGGGCCGGGCTGGGCGGCGGCCGGGGCGGCGAAGGCCGCGAAGCCCGGCGCCGGGGCGGCGTGCGAGACCAGGGCCGCCCGGGCCACCGCCCTGGCGGTGATCCGCCGGTCCCCCACCGCCTGGGCCGACTCCTCGTCCGCCCACCGCTCCGCACTGAACGCCACCGCCTCCTGCAGCGGCCGCAGGAACGGGTTGACGCAGGCGGCGAGCTGGGTGGTCAGCAGGTAGCGGTGGTGACGGTGGCGCAGGTGCGCCCGCTCGTGCGCGAGCAGCGCCTCGCGTTCGTCCTCGGCCAGCCCGTCCAGCATCCCGGTGGACACCACCACCCGCCCGGGCGAGCCCGGCAGCGCGTAGGCGTACGGACTGCGGTCCGGCAGCACCGCGAGGCCCTCGGCCCCGGCCGGCCCCTCGGGCAGCCCGGCCAGGGCCCGGCGGGCCCGGGAGCGGACCCGCAGGTGCCGCACGAGCGTCCGGCCGCAGGTGAAGCCGACCAGCACCAGCAGCCACATCGCGGCCGTGCCGACCGTCTCGTGGTACGGCAGCGCGTGCCGCACCACCGGGTCGGACCAGCTGTCCGGCAGCGGGTTGCCCGGGATCTGCGCGGTACCGACCACGCCGATCAGCCCCAGGCAGAGCACGCTGCACACCGCCATCACGGCGCTGATCACGGTCATCAGCCGGGTCGCGCCGCGCGGGTGCAGGTGCTGCTCGGTCAGCCGGGCGATCGGCACCGCGGTCAGCGGCAGGATGAGCGGGAGGAAGACGAAGAAGCCCACGGGTCAGCTCTCACGGTCGGCCGCTGCCGGATCCGCGGACGCGGCGTCCAGCAGCGCCCGCAGCAGTTCCTCGTCGTGCGGCAGCAGCGCACTGACGAAACTGGCCAGGACGGCGTCCCGGTCCGCCTCGCCGTCGAGCATCCGGCGCATCCGCAGCGCGGCCAGCCCGGCGGCGTCGGCGGAGGCCTGCCACAGGTACGAGCGGCCGGAGCGGCTCCGGGAGACGGCGTTCTTGGCGTGCAGCCGGGACAGGATGGTCATCACCGTGGTGTACGCCAGATCGCCCTCCAGGCGCTCCTGGACCCACCCCGCGCTGGCCGGACCGGGCGCCTGCTGGAGCACCGCCAGCACCTGCGCCTCCAGCTCGCCCTGGCCACGCCTCCGGGCCGGCGCGTCCCCGGACGCCGGGGCGTGCCTCTGGTCTGCCATGACGGCCCACTCCCTCCGGATGCCGCGCCCCGGACCGACGCGGGGCGCGTGGTCATCCTAACGAGCGCGGGGATCCTCCGGACGGCTCAACGCGAGGGTTCGGGCCCGCACGACGTCGCCGGGAGGCGTCCTCGGACACGGCCGCACCCGGGCCCCACAGGCGGGCCCTACGCCCGGGCCCGCTGGGTGACCGCGATGCAGACCAGCACCACCACCGCCGTCACCGGCGCGGCCACCGGCAGGTCCTCCCCCAGCAGCAGCACCGACCAGACCAGCGTCAGCAGCGGCTGGGCGAGCTGCAACTGGCTGGCCCTCGGCACACCGATCGCCGCCATCCCCCGGTACCAGAGCACGAACCCGCCGAGCTGCGAGACCGCCGCGATGTACACCAGCCCGGCCAGCGCCCTCGCGCCGAGGTGCACCGGCTCCGCGGCCAGCCCGTACCCGGAGGTCAGCACCATCACGGGCAGCGCGGCCACCACCGCCCAGGCGATCACCTGGGCGCCCGGGAGCTCCCGGGCGAGGCGCCCGCCCTCCGCGTACCCGGCCGCGCAGATCAGCAGGCCGACGAACAGGTAGAGGTCGGCGGCGGTCGGCCGGCCACGGCTCTGCAGCAGGGTGAACGCGAGCACGGCCGCCGCCCCGGCCAGCGCCGCCGCCCAGAACGCCCGGGACGGCCGGCGGCCGGTGCGCAGCGCCGCGACCACCGCCGTGGCCAGCGGCAGGACGCCGATGACCACCGCCGAGTGGGCGGTCGAGGAGGTCCGCAGGGCGAGCGTGGTGAGCAGTGGGAAGCCCACCACGCAGCCGGCCGAGACCACCAGCAGGCCGGGCCACTGCCGCCGCTTCGGCAGCGGGGCGGCGGAGGCCAGCAGGTACAGCCCCGCCAGCACCCCGGCCAGGGCACCGCGCAGCCCGGTCGAGGTCCACGGGCCGAAGCCGGTCAGGGACCACGCGGTCGCCGGGAAGCTGAGCGAGAAGGAGGCCACCCCGAGGGCGGCGAGGGCGGTGCCGGAGGCGGGACCGCTGCCCTGCGGTGCTACCGCCGCAGGGTGGATAGCGCTATCTTGTGCCGTCATGAACGAGCGTAGCAGCGTGGCCGAACTCGCCGACAGCCTGCGGCGGGAGGTCGAGCGCTACCCGGAGGGACGAAAGCTCCCCTCCAGCCGGGCCCTGATGGAACGCCACCAGGTCAGCCCGGTGACGGTCTCCCGCGCCATCGCGGTCCTGGTCGCCGAGGGGCTGGTGGTCTCCCGGCCGGGCGCGGGGGTGTTCCGGGCGGCGGCCTTCGCGGCGGCCCCCGACAGTCCGTCGGCACCGGCCGCGCGCCCCGGCGACCTCTCCTGGCAGGAGGTCGCGCTCAGCGCCGACTCCGGCCCGCGCGACCTGCTGGCCGCCCCGGTGTTCGCCACCCTCCGGGTGCCCCCGCCCGACGTCGTCGACCTCAACAGCGGCTACCCGCACGCCTCCCTGCTGCCCGAACGGCTGCTCGCCGCCGCCCTCGCCCGGGCCGGCCGCCGCCCGGGCGCCTGGGACCGCCCGCCCACCGACGGCCTCACCGAGCTGCGCGGCTGGTTCGCCCGCGACATCGGCGGCCACGCCGGACCGATCAGCGCCGGGGACGTCCTGATCACCTCCGGCGGACAGGGCGGCCTCACCGTCGCGATGCGCTCGCTCGCCGCACCCGGTTCACCGGTGCTGGTCGAGTCGCCGACGTACTCGGGCATCCTCGCGGTCATCCGGGCCGCCGGACTGCGCCCGGTGCCCGTGCCGATCGACGCCGAAGGCGTCCGCACCGAGCTGCTCGCCGACGCCTTCGAGGCCACCCGGGCGCGGGTGTTCGTCTGCCAGCCGCTGTTCCAGAACCCCACCGGCGCGGTGCTCTCGCCCGCGCGGCGGGCGGAGGTGCTGCGGATCGCCCGCGCGGCCGGGGCCTTCGTGATCGAGGACGACTTCGCCCGGCTGCTCGTCCACGCGGACGCCCCGGCGCTGCCGCGCCCGCTCGCCGCCGACGACCAGGACGGCGTCGTCGTGCACCTGCGCTCGCTCACCAAGGCGGCCTCCCCCAACCTGCGGGTCGGCGCGCTCACCGCGCGCGGCCCGGCGCTCGCCCGGCTGCGGGCCACCCAGGTGGTGGACAGCTTCTTCGTGCCCCGGCCGCTCCAGGAGGCGACGCTGGAACTGGTCTCCGACCCCGCCTGGGCCCGCCACCTGCGCACCCTCGGCGCCGAACTGCGCGACCGCCGCACCGCCGCCGTGGCCGCCCTGCACCGCGAACTGCCCGGCGTGCTCGACGCCTACCGGCCCGGCGGCTACCACCTGTGGCTGCGCTTCCCGGACGGCACCGACGACGCCGCCCTCGCCGCCACCGCCCTGCGCGCCGGCGTCCAGGTCACCCCCGGCCGCCCCTACCACGCCGCCGAACCCCCGGCCCCGCACCTGCGCCTCAGCTACGCCGCCGCCGACAGCCCCGCCCAGGTGGCGGAGGGCATCCACCGGCTGCGGACCGCCTACGAGGAACTGGCGGGCTGACCCCCGCCCCACCCGGCAGACCCCGGCGCCGACTCCCGGGCTCCAACACCCCGGCCCCGGCGCGGCGGGGTGGGATAGGACTGGGTCGCGCCGGTACCCCGCCATCCGCTCCAGCCGGGCGATCCGCTCCGCCATCGGCGGGTGGGTCGAGAACAGCCACAGCCCCCGACGAGTCCCGGGCCCCACCCCACCCGGCCCCAGCGGCCGACCCCTACCGCCGGTACCCCGCCATCCGCTCCAGCCGGGCGATCCGCTCCGCCATCGGCGGGTGGGTCGAGAACAGCCGGGCGCCCGCCTCGCCCGGGCGGAAGGGGCTGGCGATCATCATGTGGCTGGCCGTCTGCAGCTGGGGCTCCGGCGGGAGCGGCAGCTGGCGGGTGCCGGCGTCGAGCTTGCGCAGTGCGCTGGCGAGGGCGAGCGGGTCGCCGGTGATCCGGGCGCCGTCCGCGTCGGCCTGGTACTCCCGGGAGCGGCTGACGGCCAGCTGGATCAGTCCGGCGGCGATCGGCCCGAGGATCATGATGGCGAGCATCCCGAACAGCCCGGGGCCGTCGTCGTCCTCGTCCCGGCCGACCGGGATCAGCCAGGCGAAGTTCACCAGGAACATCACCACCGAGGCCAGCGCCCCGGCGACCGAGGAGATCAGGATGTCCCGGTTGTAGACGTGGCTCAGCTCGTGCCCGAGCACGCCCCGCAGCTCGCGCTCGTCCAGGATCTGCAGGATGCCCTCGGTGCAGCAGACCGCCGCGTTGCGCGGGTTGCGGCCGGTGGCGAAGGCGTTCGGGGCCGGGGTCGGGGAGATGTAGAGGCGGGGCATCGGCTGGCGGGCCGAGGTGGAGAGCTCGCGCACGATCCGGTACAGCCCGGGCGCCTCGAACTCGCTGACCGGGCGGGCCCGCATGGCCCGCAGCGCGATCCGGTCGCTGTTCCAGTAGGCGTAGGCATTGGTCCCGAGGGCGACCAGCAGGGCGATCACGAAGCCGGTCCGACCGAAGAAACTGCCGATCACCAGGATCAGCGCCGAGAGGCCACCGAGCAGGACGGCGGTCCTCAGTCCGTTGTGCCGGCTGTGCACGGCGACCCTCCAGTGGTGCGGCGGGGAAGCCCTTTCTGCCTCGTCCCTCTTGCCCGGTCAACGGGTGGGGGCCGAGGCCTTGTTCCCTTGTGACCGACGCGACACCCGTACGGGCCCCGGCCGACGACCGCAGGACCCGGCTCAGAACAGGCTGCCGCCGGCCACCTGGAGGACCAGCTGCGGGGCGACCGAGAGCACCACCGCCGCCGAGGCGGTGAGCCCCAGCGTGGCGGTCAGGCTGACCGGCAGCCGCGGCGCGGCGCCGTCCGCGACCGCCGCCGCGGCCTCCGCCGGGGCGAACAGCCGGGCCGTCCACAGCAGGTAGTAGTACAGGGCGACGACAACGTTGACGGCCATCACCACGGCCAGCCACCCCAGCCCGGCGTCCACCGCCGCCCGGAACACCACGACCTTGCCGAACAGGCCGATCACGCCGGGCGGCAGACCGGCCAGGCAGAGCAGGAAGAAGGCCAGCGCGAGCGCCGTCCAGCGGTTGCGGGCGAACAGGCCGCGGAAGTCGTCCACGCTGGTCCCGGCCCGGCGGCCGACGGCGGCGACGACCCCGAAGGCGCCGAGGTTCACCACACCGTAGATCAGCGCGTACGCGGCGGTCGCGCCGAGCGGGTCGGCCCCGGTGGGCGCGTACCCGGCCGCGGCGAGCGGCACCAGCAGGTAACCGGCCTGGCCGACCGAGGACCAGGCGAGCAGCCGCACCGCGCTGTACCGGGTGTCGAAGCGCTGCCGCAGCGCGCCGACGTTGCCGACGGTCATGGTGGCGGCCGCCAGCACGGCGAGCGCCAGGCCCCAGGTGTGGGCGTACGGGCGGAAGGCGATGGTGGTGGCGAGCGCGAGCCCGGACAGGCCGGCCGCCTTTCCGACCACCGAGAGGTAGCCGGCCACCGGCAGCGGGGCGCCGGTGTAGGTGTCGGGCACCCAGAAGTGGAACGGGACGGCGGCGACCTTGAAGGCGAAGCCGACCAGGGTCAGCACGGCCCCCGCCTCGGCCAGCGGCTTGAGCTGGCCGGGGGCGTGCTCCAGGCCCTGGGCGACGGCCCCGAGGTGCAGGCTGCCGCTCGCCGCGTAGACGAAGCCGATGCCGAGCAGCATCACCGCGGTCGCGGTCACCGAGGAGACGAAGAACTTGAGCGCGGCCTCCGCGCCCCGCCCGTCCCGGCGCAGCGCGACCAGCGCGAAGGCGGGCAGCGAGGCGACCTCCAGGGCGATCACCATGGTGGCGAGGTCGCGGGAGGCGGGCAGCAGGGCGGCGCCGGTCGCGCTGGAGAGCAGCAGGAACCAGTACTCGCCGCCGGGCAGTTTCTCCCGGTCGACGGTGTGCATCGACAGCAGCGCCGCGATCAGCGCGCCGCCGAGGGCGAGCAGCTGGAAGACCAGCGCGAAGTGGTCGGCGACGTACGAGCAACCACCCGCGGCGGAGCCGCTGATCGATGGGGTGTCAGTGGCCCCTGCTACGTTCCGGACACAGAAGGTCGCCCGGGGTGACCCACCGGTCAGCGGAAGGAGTGCGATGAGGGCGAGGGCGAGCCCGGCCGCGGTGAGGCGGCCGAGCCACTTCTTGTGCCGCTCGGGCAGGAACAGGTCGGTGACCAGCACCGCGAGGGCGGCCACGGCGGCGATCAGCGGGGGCGCGATCGCCACCCAGTCCACGGACTGGATCAGGCTGCCCGGGTTGGCTACGGCGAGGGAGGTCACAGTGTGCTGCCCCGTGGAGTGAGGTCCGAGTGCGGCGGTGTGGGCTGCGAGCACGGTCAGCCACCCCCGAGGAGGTGCTTGACGGCAGGGTCGGAGAGGCCGAGCAGGAGTGCGGGCCAGAGCCCGGCCACCAGCGTGAGCGCGGCCAGCGGCGTCCAGCTGACGGCTTCGTACGGGCGCAGGTCGGCCGGTTGCCTCACCGGCGCGGGCTGCTCGGGGTCGCCCATGCAGACGCGCTTGACCACGATCAGCAGGTACGCGGCGGTGAGGAGGGTGCCGAGGCCGGCCAGGGCCATGTAGGTGACGAAGGCGGGGCGCGACAGGCCGGCGGCCGGGTCGAAGGCGCCGAACATGGCGAGCAGCTCGCCCCAAAAGCCGGCCAGCCCGGGCAGGCCGAGGCTGGCGACGGCGGCGAAGGCGAGCAGCGCGCCGATCCGGGGTGCCCGGCCGTACAGGGCGGCGCCGGTGGCGCCGGAGAGGGTGTCGAGGTTCGCCGTGCCGTAGCGGTCCTTGACGGCCCCGACCAGGAAGAACAGCAGACCGGTGATCAGACCGTGGGCGATGTTGGCGAACAGCGCGCCGTTGACGCCCACCGGGGTGAGGGAGGCGATGCCGAGCAGCACGAAGCCCATGTGGCCGACGGAGGAGTACGCGATCAGGCGCTTGAGGTCGCCCTTGGATCCGGGGCGGGCCAGCGCCAGGCAGGCGAGCGAGCCGTAGACGATGCCGACGGCGGCGAACGCGCCCAGGTAGGGGGCGAGCGTCGCGGTGCCGCCCGGCACGATCGGCAGCAGCACGCGGACCAGACCGTAGGTGCCCATCTTCAGCAGCACGCCGGCGAGCAGCACCGAGCCCACCGTCGGAGCGGCGGTGTGCGCGTCGGGGAGCCAGCTGTGCAGCGGCCAGGCGGGCGCCTTGACCGCCAGCCCGACCATGATCGCCAGCGCGGCGATCACCTGGGTGGTGTGGCTCAGGCCGTTGCCGTGCCCGGCGGCCAGCGCCTGCATGTCGAAGGTGCCGGCCTTGCTGCCGATCAGCAGGAAGCCGAGCAGCATCACGGCCGAGCCGAGCAGCGTGTAGAGGATGAACCGGTTGGCGGCCGGGGTCTTCGCGCCGCTCCCCCAGCGGGCGATCAGGAAGTACATCGGGACCAGCACGATCTCGAAGGCCAGGAAGAAGAGCAGGAGGTCCAGCACCGCGAAGGTGGCGAGCATGCCGACCTCGAGGAGCAGGAACAGCCCGACGAAGGCCTGCGCCGAGGGCGCGTTCTCCCCGTCCGGCAGCCGCTTCTCCGAGTACAGCGCGCAGAGGAAGGTGAGCAGTGCGGTCAGCACGATCAGCGGCAGCGAGACGCCGTCCACGCCGAGGTGGAAGCGCACGTGCAGGGCCGGGATCCAGGACACGTCGGTGGTGGCCTGCATCCGGGCCGGCGCGTCGTGGTCGAAGCCGGCCGCGAGGGCGACGGAGACCAGGAACACCGCGCCGGTGACCACGGAGTTCAGCCGCAGCGCGCGCCGGTCGGCGACGGCCCGGTCCGGTCCGAACACCGGCGCCAGGGTGAGCGCGGCGCCGAGCAGTGGCAGCACCAGGAGGGCGATGAGGACCGCGTTCATCGGGGGCTCCTTGTGGCGGTGAACGGGACGGGGGCGGAGGGGAGCAGCACCGGCTACACCGCCACCAGGACGGCCAGCAGGACGACCCCGGCGAGCAGCGCGCTGAGGTAGGTCTGCGCGTTGCCGGTCTGCGCGAGCCGGACGGCCCGACCGAGCAGGTTGGCGCCGATCCCGCTGCCCTGGACGTAGCCCTCGACGACCTCCCGGTCGAGGAAGCGGACCAGCTGGGCGGCGGCGGCCACCGGGCGGACGAACAGCGCGTGGTACAGCCGGTCGACGCCGAAGCCGTGCCGGGCCGGGCCGAACAGCGGGCCGAGCAGGGTGCGCCCGGGGTCGGCGACGACCACCTCGGCGACCGGGGCTCCGGCCTGTCCGGGCACCCGGCCGACGGCAGCCGGAGCGGGACGGCCGGTGGCCAGCCGCGCGGTGGCCGAGCGCCAGGCGCCGTACGCGGCGAGCACCCCGACCACGGCGAGCCCGATGCCGGTCACGGCGGTGACGCCGGTGGGTCGCAGCGAGCCGCCGTCCAGCAGTGCGGGCAGCCAGTCCGAACGCAGCCCGGCGATGCCGAAGGCCATGGTCGGGACGGCCAGCACCCAGAGCGGCCAGCGCATCGCGGGCGGCTCGGCGATGGCCGGGTCGGCCTCGTCCAGCTCGGGCGAGTACGGCGCGTCGGCCTCGTGGTCGGCCACCACCGTGGCCCGGTCGGCGGAGGGCAGCACCTCGGGTGCCGCCGCGGCGGCCCCGGCCGGGCTGTGGAAGGTGACCAGGAACAGCCTGGTCGCGTAGGCGCCGGTGAGCAGCGCGGTGAGCCCGGCCGAGATCAGCACGATCCAGCCGGCCGTCTGCGGCACCGCCGAGGCCGGGCCGAGCCCGTTGGTCAGCGCCTCGCCGTTGGCGGCGTGCTCGGCGGCGGTCAGCACCGCCTCCTTGCTGAAGAAGCCGGAGAACGGCGGCAGCCCGGCCAGCGCGACCAGCGCGATGCCCGTCGTCCAGTAGGCGTCCGGCACCCGCTTGCGCAGCCCCGGGATCCGGGACATCGCGGAGATCGAGTTGGTGTGCGCGGCGTGGATCACCACACCGGCCGCCAGGAACAGCAGCGCCTTGAAGGCGCCGTGGCTGACCAGGTGGAACACCGAGGCCTCGCGGTCCCCGCTGGCCAGCGCGCCGGCCATGTAGCCGAGCTGGCCGACGGTGGAGTAGGCGAGCACCCGCTTGAGGTCGTCCTGGGCGAGCGCGCACAGCGCCGAGCCGATCATCGTCACGGCGGCCATCACCGCGAGCACGACCAGCGCCGCGCCCGACTGCAGGAACACCGGCATCAGCCGGGCCACCAGGTAGATGCCGGCCGCGACCATGGTGGCCGCGTGGATCAGCGCGGAGACCGGCGTGGGACCGGCCATCGCGTCCGGGAGCCAGGTGTGCAGCGGGAACTGCGCGCTCTTGCCGGCCACGCCGGCCAGCAGCAGCAGTGCGATCAGGGTCGGGTGGCCGAGCCTGCCCTCGCCCGCGGCCGCCAGCACGTCCGGGATCCGGAAGCTGTGGGCGTCCGTGCCGAGCAGGAAGATCCCGAACAGGAACGGCACGTCACCGAGCTTGGTGACCAGGAAGGCCTTGAGCGAGGCCGAGCGGGCGTCCGCGGTCTCCCAGTGGTGGCCGATCAGGAAGTACGAGCAGACGCCCATGACCTCCCAGCCGACCAGCAGCACGATGAGGTCGCCCGAGAAGACCACCAGGAACATCGCCGCGGTGAACAGCGAGACCAGCGCCGCGTACGAGGGGTAGCGCCGGTCCTCCTTCAGGTACGCGGTCGAGTAGACCTGGACGCAGGTGGCCACCACGCCGACCAGCACGGAGATCAGCGAGCTGAAGCCGTCCAGGTGGACGGCCAGCGAGATGTCCGGGCCGCCGGTCGGGGTGAGCCTGGTGGCCGCGTCCAGGGTCCGGCCGGTGCCGAGCTGGAGGGCGACCACCAGGGCGAGCACGGCCGAGACGCCGACCGGGACGATCGCCAGCGGCCTGGTCAGCCCGGGCGCCTTCTTGCCGGTGGCCAGGGTCGCGGCGGCGCCGAGCGCGGGCAGCGCGGGGACGAGCGCGGGCAGGGCGAGGTTCATGCGGTGGCCCGGCCCTTCAGTGCCTCGGTGTCGTCCGGCGCTTCCTCGGCCAGCGTCTCGGCCGGGTCGCCGAGCGCGGTGGCCCGGTCGATGTCCGCGGTGCCCCGGGCCCGGAACAGCAGCAGGACGATGGCGAGCCCCAGCCCGATCTCGGCGGCGGCGACGGTGATGGTGAACAGGGTGAGCGCCTGCCCGGCGTGCAGCGAGTCGCGCAGCCAGGCGTCGAAGGCGACCAGGTCGAGGTTGACGGCGTTGAGCATCAGCTCGACGGACATCAGCACCAGGACGGCGTTGCGCCGGGCGAGCACGCCGTACACGCCGACGCTGAACAGCAGCGCGGCGAGGACGACGGGGTAGGCGAGGTGCATCAGCTCTCCTCCGACGCGGACGGCGCGGGCGGGGCGGACGGCGTGGCGGCCTCCGGTGCGGTGCGCGGAGCGGTCGCGGCGACGGTCCCGTTCGAGCCGACCGGCCGACCGGCCCGCACCTTGCCCGCCCGCGGCGCCGGCACCCGGCGCCTGGACCCGCGGGACAGCACGATCGCGCCGACCAGCGCCGCCAGCAGCAGCACGGACAGCGCCTCGAAGGGCAGTACCCAGTTCCGGAACAGGCTGGCCCCGGTGACGGCGGTCGAGCCGCCGCCCGCGCCGAGGTCGATCCAGGAGCTCCGGAAGGCGTCGACCACCAGCGTCACCAGCGTCCCGGCCGAGGCCAGCGCGACGACCAGGGCGACCCAGCGGTTCTTGGAGTCGGCGTCCGGCGAGCGCCCGATCGGCGCCTTGGTGAGCATCAGTCCGAACAGCACCAGGACGATCACCGAGCCGAGGTAGATCAGCACCTGCGTCCAGGCGATGAACTCGGCCGTGAGCAGCAGGAACTCCACCGCCAGCCCGCCGAGCGCGACCACCAACCAGAGCGCGGCGTGCACCAGCTGCTTGGTGGTGACGGAGACGACCGCCGCACCGAGCACGGCGATGCCGACCAGCAGGAAGACGATCTCCTGGCCGGTCGGGGACAGGAACGAACGGGCGGCCGGCTCCAACGAACCGGTCGCCGCGAGGAGCGTGGCAGCCGCGGTCATGCGTCGTCACCCTTCTCCTCGAGAGCAGCCGCAGCCGCCGCCAGCTTGTCCGCCGCCTTGCGCGCGGTGGCGATCTCCTTGGGCTCCTCGGCCGCCGGGTCCAGCGCCGGCGGCGCCGGGACGGTCCACATCCACTCCCGGAGCTTCTCCCGCTCGTGGGTCAGCTCGTGGATGTCGGTCTCCGCGTACTCGAACTCCGGCGACCAGAACAGCGCGTCGAAGGGGCACACCTCGATGCAGATCCCGCAGTACATGCAGAGCGAGAAGTCGATGGCGAACCGGTCCAGCACGTTGCGGGTGCGGGCCCGCGCGTTCGGTTCGGCGGCCGGCAGCGTCTCCTTGTGGGAGTCGATGTAGATGCACCAGTCCGGGCACTCGCGCGCGCAGAGCATGCACACCGTGCAGTTCTCCTCGAGCAGCGCGATGACGCCGCGCGAACGCGGCGGCAGCACCGGCTGCACGTCGGGGTACTGGGCGGTGACGCTCTTCCGCGTCATCGTCCGCAACGTCACGGCCAGCCCCTTGGCCAGGCCGACACCCGGGAAACTCATGCGCCCACCTCGCTACGGTCGGCAGGGGCATTCGCCCGTACGCACCTGATGATGATTCGCTCTCCCCCAGCCTCCGGCCGGGGGTACCCCCATCGCTCGCTCATGAGATCGCCACCTTGATGATGCCGGTGAGGGCCAGCTGCACGAGCGCGAGCGGGATCAGCCCCACCCAGGCGAAGCGCATCAGCTGGTCCTCGCGCAGGCGCGGATAGGTGACCCGCAGCCAGATGACCACGAAGGCCAGCGCGAAGGTCTTGAGGAGCATCCAGAGCCAGCCGAGCTGGTCCGCCATCGGCCCGTGCCAGCCGCCGAGGAAGAGCACCGCCGTCAGCGCCGACACCACCAGGATGCCCGCGTACTCGGACAGCAGGAACAGCGCGAAGCGCAGGCCGGTGTACTCGGTGTACGCGCCGAAGATGATCTCCGAGTCGGCGACCGGCATGTCGAACGGCGGCCGCTGGAGCTCGGCCAGACCGGCCGTGAAGAACACGAAGGCGCCGATGATCTGCCAGGGCAGCCAGTACCACTGCCAGGCGTCCAGGATCCCGGGCAGCGACAGGGTGCCGGCGGCCATCGCCACGGAGGCCGCCGCCAGCACCATCGGCAGCTCGTAGGACATCAGCTGCGCGGCCGTGCGCAGACCGCCGAGCAGCGAGAACTTGTTCGCCGAGGCCCAGCCGGCCATCAGCTTGCCGATCACGCCGACGCCCATCACGGCCAGCACGAAGAACAGCCCGGCGTCGATCGCCTGACCGACGAAGCCGTCCGGTCCGACCGGGATCGCCAGCAGCACGAACAGGTAGGGCAGCAGCGAGACGGCGGGCGCCAGCTGGAAGATCCGGCGGTCCGCCCCGGCCGGGACGACGTCCTCCTTCTGCGCGAACTTCACGCCGTCCGCGACGAGCTGCGCCCAGCCGTGGAAGCCGCCCGCGTACATCGGGCCGAGCCGGCCCTGCATGTGCGCCATGACCTTGTGCTCGGTCTGGCCGATGACCAGCGGGAAGAGCAGGAAGACGACGAGGGTGGCGACGCAGCGGAGCACCGTGTCGAGCAGGTTCACGCGCCGTCTCCGTCCTGGTCGGCCGCGCCGGCCGAGTTCTCGTGCTTGGCCCCGCCCGGTTCCTCGGTCGACGGCTCCTCGGTCGACGGCTCCTCGGTCGACGGCTCCTCGGCCGACGGCTTCTCGTCGTGGGCGGGCACCGGGTGGTGCCAGGGCGCGTCGGAGGACCGGGGCCGGACCGGAGCCGCGGACTCGGTGGCGGCAGGAGTCTCCTCGGCCGCCTGGCTGACCGACCCCTCGGACACCGACCGCGTCCGCCGCGGCCGGTCCGCCCGCACCGGCGGCGCACCCTCGACGGCGGCGGCCTCCGGAGCCGCGGAAGCCTCGGCGGCCGCCTGGCTCGCCGACCCCTCCGACACCGACCGCGTCCGCCGCGGCCGGTCCGCCCGCACCGGCGGCGCACCCGCACCCTCGACACCGGCACCAGCGGCCGCAGCCGCAGCCGCGCCCGCCCGGGGCGTCCGCGCCGCCGCGCCCGCCGCCCGCGCACCGCGCGCGGGCCGCTCGGCGACCGGCGGCAGGGTGCCCTTGAGCGGCCCCCACTCGTTCGGGTCCGGCACACCGGCCGGCTGCATCTTGCGCCGGGCCGGCCCGCCGCCGTGGTCCGACTCTCCCGGCTCCTTGGCGCCCGGCCAGTCCTTGGCGACCCGCGCCGCGAGCACGAACTCCTTGCGCAGCGGGTGCCCCTCGAAGCCGTCCGGCAGCAGCAGGGTGGCCAGGTACGGGTGCCCGGGGAAGTCGATGCCGAACATCTCGTGGGTCTCGCGCTCGTGCCAGGCGGCGCCCGCGT
This sequence comes from Kitasatospora sp. NPDC001683, assembly GCF_053596495.1. NCBI lineage: Bacteria > Bacillati > Actinomycetota > Actinomycetes > Kitasatosporales > Streptomycetaceae > Kitasatospora > Kitasatospora sp. NPDC001683. The sequence goes on along the minus strand of NZ_JBSFGK010000023.1, from coordinate 81,600 downwards.
ACACCGCGACGGCGCTGGGCAGCGCGGCCCCGTCGCGCGGCACCCGGGTGCGCAGCGCGAGGTGGCGCACGCCCGGCGCCTCGGCGGCGGCCAGGTGGGCGACCACGGAGAAGCCCTCGGCGAGCTCGTCGACGGCGCTCAGCCAGTCGAAGAAGCCCAGGCCCAGCACGTCCCGGGCGCTGGTGAGCGCCTCGATCCAGCGCTCGGCCGGCACGTCGACGGTGATCAGCCCGTACGCCTCGGCGCCGGTCGCCCACTCCCCGACCGACGCCGCGTACTGCTCAGGCGTGGTCACGAGACCCCTCCCTCGGACGAACCGGCCGACGGACCGGCCGCCGGACCGCTCGAAGGCCCCGGCACCAGCGGACGGCGCAGCGCCGCCGCGGGCGCGGCGTAGCGGCCGGGCAGCGACTCGGCGGCGATCTTCTCCTGCAGCTTGAGGATGCCCTGGAGCAGCGCCTCCGGCCGGGGCGGGCAGCCGGGCACGTAGACGTCGACCGGGATGATCTGGTCCACGCCCTTGGTGACGGAGTACGAGTCCCAGTACGGGCCGCCGGAGTTGGAGCAGGCGCCGAAGGAGATGACGTACTTCGGCTCGGGCATCTGCTCGTAGAGGCGCTTGACGGCGGGCGCCATCTTGTCGGTGACCGTCCCGGAGACGATCATCAGGTCCGCCTGGCGGGGGCCCGGCGCGAACGGGATGACGCCCATCCGGATGAAGTCGTGCTTGGCCATGGACGCGGCGATGAACTCGATCGCGCAGCAGGCCAGGCCGAAGTTGAAGCACCAGAGGCTGTAGCGACGGCCCCAGTTGAGCACGACCTTGACCGGGTCGGGCGCGAGCCGGGCCAGCGGGCCGAGGCCGCGGTGCTCGACGGCGCCGGGGCGGGCGGGGTCGGGCAGGCCGAGCGGGACGGGACCGCCCTGGGCACCGTGCGAGTGGGTGTGCGTCACGTCCATTCCAGAACGCCCTTCTTCCAGGCGTAGAGCAGTCCGACCGCGAGGAAGCCGATGAAGAGGAACATCTCGATCAGCGTTGCGGCGCCGTACCCGGCGGCGGCGAAGACGGTCGCCCACGGGAACAGGTAGATCGCGTCGACCGCGAAGATCACGTACAGGAAGGCGTACACGTAGTAGCGGATCTGGGTGTGCGCCCAGTCCTCGCCCACCGGGTCCACTCCGCACTCGTAGGCGAGGAGCTTCTCGGGTGAGTACACCACCGGCCGCAGCAGGCGGTTGGCGGTGAACGCCACGGTGACGAAGAGCACCCCGATGACGGCCAGCAGGCCCATCGCGGCGTACGCGTCGAAGTAGCCGCTGCCGACCGCCGGGTCGGCCACGACGGCAGCCGCCTGCTGCCCCTCCATGCCTTCGCCTCCACCTCGGCCGTGAATCCGCCCTCTAAGACAGTTCTACGACGGTTTGCCCGCACGGTCTCGACCACGGTTTCAACCATGGCCAATGCGTGAGTCTAAGGGGACGGCTCCGCTCCCCCCGAAACCTGCCCGCTCCGCAAGACGTCCGGTGGACACCGGGTGAACGCCCAGGGCCCCCCGGCCGGGGTGGGGATAACCCCCGGCCGGGAAGATGTATCACCCCCATGGCACGTCCGCTCCCCGATTCGGGAAGCTTGGTCCGCCAGCTCGAACGAGGGGACTGATGATTCCGATGAAGTCGCTGCACCGCCGCGCCGTGGACGCCGTCAAGGAGCAGGACGCTCGGATGGAGCGTCCGCCGCTGTACGGCGCGCGGATGTGGCACCAGGTCGGGCAGCTGATGCTCAACCTGCCGCTGGGCATCGCCGGCTTCGTGCTCTCGGTCACCGCACTCTCGGTCGGCCTGGGCCTGTCGGTCACGGTGATCGGCCTGCCGGTGCTGGCCGCCGGGCTGGCCGGCTCCCGCGCCCTGGGCGCGCTGGGCCGCCGCCGGGCCCGCTCGGCGTACGGCTCGCGGATCGACGAGCCGCAGCCGGTGAAGCCGCGCCGCCCGGGCGCGGTCGCCTACACCATCGCCCAGCTCACCGACCTGCTGAACTGGCGTTCGGCGCTCTACAACGTGCTGATGCTGCCCTGGGGCATCCTGAGCTTCACCCTGTCCCTGGTCTCGGTGATCGTGCTGTGGCCGGTACTGCCCGTGGTGGTGCGCGCGATGGCGGCGATCGACCGGATCCTGATCGAATCGCTGCTCTTCCCCGGCGCGCTGGCCGAACGGGTGCGCGAGCTGGAGGACGACCGCGGCACCGTGGTCGACACCGCCGCCGCCGACCTGCGCCGGATCGAACGCGATCTGCACGACGGCGCCCAGGCCCGCCTGGTCGCGCTGGCGATGGATCTCGGCATGGCCAAGGAGCGGCTGCGCGAGGTGGAGACGGAGGAGGACATGGCGGTCGCCACCCGAATGGTCGACAACGCGCACGGCGAGGTGAAGCTGGCCCTGCAGGAGCTGCGCGACCTGGCCCGCGGCATCCACCCGGCGGTGCTCACCGACCGCGGTCTGGACGCGGCGCTGTCCGCGGTCGCGGCCCGCTGCACCGTCCCGGGCGGGGTGAAGGTGAACGTCGACCTGGCCGGACCGGACGGCGAGCCCGAGCGCCCGGACTCGGCCGTCGAGGGCATCGCCTACTTCACTGTCAGCGAGCTGCTGACCAACGTCTCCAAGCACGCGGGCGCCGGGAGCGCCTCGGTCGACGTCTGGCGTTCGGACGACCAGCTGATGGTGCTGGTCCAGGACGACGGCAGGGGCGGGGCCGCTCCCTACCCGGGCAGCGGCCTGGGCGGGCTGGCCGAGCGGATCCGGGCGGTGGACGGGGTGTTCCTGGTGGAGAGCCCGGAGGGCGGCCCGACCACCGTCACCGTCGAGCTGCCCTGGCGCACCCGCACCGCCCGCCGCTGAGCCCCCGGGGGCACGAAGAGGCGCCAGGACCTCGTCGAGGCGGTGGACGAGGTCCCGGCGCCGGTCCGGTGCGCCGGCCGCCCCGCGGAACCCTTGCGCGGTGAGCGGGTCGAGCGGCGCACCGGGGTCGGCGGGAGCCGGGTCTAGGAGCTGCTCTCCAGCGTGCCGAGCGTGACGTCAGCGGTCCTGCTGTTGCCGTCCCGGACGTAGGTGACGGTCACCTTGCTGCCCGGGGTGAGCGAGGCGAGCGCGGTGGTGAGCGCGTTCAGCGAGTCGACCGGGGTGTCGCCGATCTTGGTGATGACGTCGCCGGGCTGGAGCCCCGCCGAGGCGGCCGGCCCGCCCTGGCTGACCGCCACGATGACCGCGCCGGCCGGCTGGAACTGCTGGTTGAAGCTGGTCCGGGCGGTGATGCCGAGCGCGGCCCGGCCGGAGTTGGTGACCTTGCCCTGCTTGATCAGCTGGTCGGTGATGTTGGTGATGGTGGACGCCGGGATGGCGAAACCGATGCCGGGGGCGGCCGCGCCGTTGGTCTGCGGCTCGGTCGCGGCGAGGGTGTTGATGCCGATCACCTGGCTGTCCAGGTTGACCAGTGCGCCGCCGCTGTTGCCCGGGTTGATCGCGGCCGAGGTCTGCACCATGTTGCCGATGGTGGCGCCCGGCGAGCCGCCGCCGCGGGGCTCGGAGACGGTCCGCCCGGTGGCCGAGACGATGCCCTGGGTGACGCTGCTGGAGAGCCCGAGCGGGCTGCCCATGGCGAGGGTGATCTGGCCGAGCTGGACCTTGCTGGAATCGCCGAAGGTGGCCGGCTTTAGGCCGCCGGGCGGGCTGCTGAGCTTGATCACCGCGAGGTCGTCGTCGGGATAGCTGCCGACCAGGGTGGCGTCCAGCGCCTTGGTGGTGTTGGCCAGGGTGACGGTGAAGGCGGTCGCGCTGCCGACCACGTGGGCGTTGGTGACGATGTCGCCCTTGTCGTCGTAGACGATCCCGGAGCCGAGGCTCTCGCCGGTGGTGATCTGGACCACCGAGGGCAGCACGTCGCCGATCACCTTCTGGTACGCGTCCTGCAGCTGGTTGGCAGCGCCGGGCTGGGCGCCGGGGGCGGAGGAGGCCTGCTTGGTGGTGCCGGACGAGGAGGCGGCCGTGGAGGAGGACGAGGAGGCCGAGCTGCTGCACCCGGCCAGCGCCAGCGCCAGCGCCGTCATGACCGCGACCGCGCCCGGCCCGAGCAGCCGCCGCTGCGCCGCCTTGGGCCCGGTCGGCCGGGGGCCGGCCGGCAGCGGGCGGTTGTGTTCCTTCGTTCGGCTCACCTGGCTGCCTCCGATTCGTCACCACGCCGAGGGCGCGGGCATGAGAGCACGGGAATCTTTGTCAGCATTTCACCGAATTGTCTGAATTGTCGGCTCGACTCGCCCGAGCCCGGTGCCCGAATTCGAACGCCTAGGATTGCCGCATGACTTGGTTGATCACCGGCGGTGCCGGTTACATCGGTGGGCACGTCGTCCGCCAGCTGCTCGACGCCGGTGAGCGCGTCGCCGTCCTGGACGACCTGAGCACCGGCGACGCCTCCCGAGTGCCGGCCGGCGTCCCGCTGATCGAGGGCTCCACCCTGGACCGCGCCGTCCTGGACGCCGCGATCCGCGAGCACGGCATCGAGGGCGTGCTGCACTTCGCCGCCAAGAAGCAGGTCGGCGAGTCGGTCGAGCAGCCGTTCCTGTACTACCGCGAGAACGTGATCGGCCTGCAGACGGTGCTGGAGGCCGCGGCCGAGGGCGGCGTCAAGCGCTTCCTGTTCTCCTCCTCCGCCGCCGTCTACGGCATGCCGGACGTCGACCTGGTCACCGAGTCCACCCCCTGCGCGCCGATGAGCCCGTACGGCGAGACCAAGCTGGCCGGCGAGTGGCTGGTCGCCGCGGCCGGCAAGGCCCACGGGATGTCCACCGTGGCCCTGCGCTACTTCAACGTGGCCGGCGCCGCCTCGCCCGAGCTCTCCGACACCGGGGTGTTCAACCTGATCCCGATGGTCTTCGAGCGGCTGACCGCCGGCGAGGCGCCGCGGGTCTTCGGTGACGACTACGCGACCCCGGACGGCACCTGCGTCCGCGACTTCATCCACGTCTCCGACATCGCCTCGGCCCACGTGGCCGCCGCCAAGCGGCTGGCCGCCGACCCGGCCGGGGAGACCGCGCTGGTGCTCAACATCGGCCGCGGCGAGGGCGTCAGCGTCAAGGAGATGATCGAGGTGATCGGCAAGGTCACCGGGTACGACACCACCGCCGAGGTGACCCCGCGCCGCCCCGGCGACCCGGCCCGGGTGGTGGCCTCCGCCGACCTGATCCACCGCGAGCTGGGCTGGAGCGCGCGCCACGACGTGGCCGACATGGTCTCCTCGGCCTGGGATGGCTGGTGCAGCCGCCACCCCGAGGCCCGCAGGGCCTGACCACCGGGCAGCGCCACCGGCACGGCGGTGTCCGCCCCGCTCAGCGGGCGGGCACCGCCGTGCCGTAGTAGGCGTCCAGCGCGTACACGCAGCGGTCCTTGGAGCCGACGAAGACCCGCCCGCCGACCGCCACCGGGGAGCCGGTGAGCTCGCCCTTGGTGCCGAGCTCCCAGCGCAGCTGACCGGTCGCCAGGTCCAGGGTGTGCAAGGAGTGGTCCCGGCTGCCCAGGTGCACCAGGCCGTCGGCCACCGCCGGGGAGCCGACGATCTCGCCGCGCGCGGTGTAGCGCCAGCGCTCCCGGCCGGTCGCCGCCTCGAAGGCGTACAGCACCTCGCCGCTGCCCACCAGCACCATGCCGTCCCCGACCACCACCGGCTCGGCGCCCTGGCGGCTGCCGGTGACCCCGCGCCAGCGGTCCAGGCCGGTGGCCGCGTCCAGCGCGTAGACGGTGCCCAGGTAGTCGGCCACGTAGACCGCGTCGCCGTCCAGCGCCGGCGGGGTGAACAGCACCACCGGGGCGTCGAAGCGCCAGCGCTCGGCCCCGCTGGCCGCGTCCAGCGCGTACACCCGGGTGCCGGCCGTCACGTACAGCACGCCGCCGCGTTCGACCGGGTGCGAGGGCACGTCCTCGCCGACCTGGAAGGACCAGCGCAGGCCCGCCCCGCGCGGGTCCACGCAGCGCAGCCGACCGGCGCCGTAGTAGTAGGCCTGGCCGCCCACCAGGACCGGGCCGGACTGCGGGTTCTCGTAGTCCTGCTGGGCGTCGTCGGCGCGCCACAGCTCGGCGCCGGTGGCGGCCGCGCGCAGCTGGACGCCGCCGCCCCGCACGCCGCAGCAGAGCACGCCGTCGGCGGCGGAGAGCGAGTAGACCCAGCCGTCCAGCGAGGTGCGCCAGCGCTCGGTGCCGTCCGCGACGTCCACGGTGTACAGGTGCGGGCCGTCGGCGGCGTGCACCCGGCCGGCGTCCACCGCGAGCGCCCAGGCGACGTCCCGGGTCTTGTAGCGGCGCTCGCCGGAACCGATGTCCAGCGCGTGCACCTCGAAGCTGGAGACGAAGAGCGTGCCGTCGGCGACCACCGGGGTGCCCCAGACGTCGTTGGACATCCGGAACCGCCAGGGGCGCCAGCGGGCGGCCGGAGCCGGGGACGGCGCCGGGGCCGGGGTCGACGGAGGGACCGGCGCCGGGGTCGGCGCCGCCGCCCGGCGGACCCAGTCGGTCGCGGCCGGGGCGGTGCCCGGACCGGGCTGCTCGTGCTCGGCCCGAGGCCCCGGGCCTATCCGCACCGAGGCGCCGGACAGTTGCACCTCGACGGCCACGCCGCCGGTGGGCGCGCGGTGCTTGTTCTTGGAGGGGATCTTCGCGGTCGGGATCCCCTCGTCCGGGCCCCCCGGCCGCGGGCCGGCGTGCACCGGCCCGGACTGCGGCGCGTGCCCGGCGCCCGGGTAGGTGCGCGGGTCGTCCGCGCCGACGGGCTGCGGCGGCGCGGGCGGCTGCTGCGGCGGGGCCTGGGGGTGCGAGGGCCGCGGCGGCTCGGCCGGGCCGGCGTACGGGCGGGGCGCCGGCGCGCTCGGACGGCGGCCGCGCTTGCGCTCGATCAGTTCCAGCGCGTTCGCGGGCAGCCAGTCGCCGGCCTCGCCGGAGGCGTCGTCCCGGGAGAACAGGTGCGGGGCCAGCTCGGCCTGGATCTGCGCCGGGGTCGGCCGGCGCTCGGGCGCCTGTTGCATGCAGGCGCGGACCAGGTCCATCAGCTCGGGTGCCATGCCGGTGAGGTCCGGCTCCTCGCGCAGCAGCTGGAACACCGTCTCGACCGGGTTGGAGCCGCGGTAGGGCGGGTGCCCGGTGGCGCAGAAGACCATCAGCGAGCCGAGCGAGAAGACGTCGCTGGCGCCCCGGACGGTCCGGCTGTCCCGGGCCTGTTCCGGGGACATGTACGCGGGTGTGCCGACCGCGACGTTGGTCATGGTCAGCCGGGTGCTGGAGACCCCGGAGGCGATGCCGAAGTCGATCACCTTGGGGCCGTCCTCGACCACCAGGACGTTCGAGGGCTTGAGGTCGCGGTGGATCAGCCCGGCCGCGTGGATGGACTGCAGCGCCTCGGCGATGCCGGCGACCAGCCAGCGGGTGGCCTCCACCGGCAGCGGGCCGCACTCCTCGACCAGGTCCTCCAGCGAGGGTGCCGGGATGTACGCGGTGGCCAGCCAGGGCACCCGGGCGTCCGCGTCGGCGTCCACCACGGCCGCGGTGTAGAAGCCGCCGACCGTCTTGGCCGCCGCGATCTCGCGGGCGAAGCGGACCCGGAACAGCTCGTCCTCGGCCAGCTCCCCCCGGACGGTCTTGATGGCCACCCGGCGCCCCGAGGCGGAGCGCGCCAGGTAGACCAGCCCCATCCCACCCGCGCCGAGCCGCCCCAGCACCTCGAAGGGCCCGATCCGCCTCGGATCGTGCGCCGTCAGCTGGTCCACTCCGCAGCCACCTCCCCGTTGTCCGCACCCGCCGCGTGGTGCCGGACCCGATTCTCCAATGCCGCCCGGCGCATCTCCAACCTCCCCCACCGGAGACGGCCGCCGGGACAGTCCGCTGGTCAGCGATGACGGAACGGCCGGATTCTGACGCCCGTTCCGGCCGCGACTTGCGCCGCGGGGCCCGGACCGTCGACTCGTCACCCCATGCAGCCGGTCACGCTCTGTCACTCGATCATCCCTCAGCGGACTCGCCGTCACGCTATGGGGTCAAAAGCACACGGGGGGGCTTCAAGGACGGCTTCGAGACCGGTGAATATCCGTCCGAAGTGGTTCGGGGCGCTATAGCAACCCCCCATGCGGAGCAATAATCGCATCACCGAATCGCGCCAAGATCGTGCCACGGTAAGCTGACGGCATGACAGGACAAGTTCGCACCGTCGACGGTCGCGTCGCCGGGCGACGCGGACAGGAGACGCGGCAGAAGCTGCTCGACTGCCTCCGTGAGATGCTCAGCACGTCGCCCTATCGGGACGTCAAGGTCATCGACGTCGCCCGTATGGCGGGTACCTCCCCCGCGACCTTCTACCAGTACTTCCCGGATGTCGAGGGCGCCGTCCTCGAAATCGCCGAGGAAATGGCCAAGGACGCCGACACCCTCAAAGAGCTGGTGGCCGGAAAGTCCTGGGCAGGGAAGTCCGGACCGACCACTTCGGAAGAACTGGTCGACGGATTCCTCGCCTTCTGGCGCAAGAACGACGCCATTCTCCGAGTGGTCACGCTCGGTGCCGCGGAAGGGGACAAGCGGTTCTTCAAGATCCGCATGACCGTCCTCAACGCGGTCGCCAAGCCACTCGCCGAGGCCGTCAAGGAACTCCAGGCGAAGGGTCAGGCCGACAAGTCGCTCGACCCGAACGCCGTCTCGGGGGCCCTGGTCTCGCTGCTCGCCGCGGCGGCCGAGCACCAGAAGGCCTTCACCTCCTGGGGCGTCAAGGTCAAGGACCTCAAACCCAACCTCGCTCCCCTGGTGTACCTGGGCGTCACCGGCAAGAAGGCGCCCAAGTAGCACCGCCCGTTTTATCCACCATCCGCTCCGCGCGCAGCCCCGGCCTCCTGTCCGGGGTACGACGGACGGCGGCCGTGTCCTCGGGGGAGGTCCGCCGACGTTCCGCACGCGCGCCAGACATGCCGGTGGGCGAGCACCCCTCACACAGGGTGCCCGCCCACCGGCATTTGTGCTGTTACTCGCCCGCTCGCCTCCAGGCCGCTTAGGGCCCGGTGCCGACGGTCGAGTCACGGACAGCGCACGACCTGGCCGGCGTAGGCCAGGCCGCCGCCGAAGCCGAAGAGCAGGACCGGGTCGCCCGGGGAGAGCTCGCCGCGCTCGACCAGCTTGGAGAAGGCGAGCGGGATCGAGGCGGCCGAGGTGTTGCCGGAGTCGACCACGTCCCGGGCCACCACCGCGTCGGCGAGGCCCAGCTTGGCGGCGATCGCGTTGATGATCCGCAGGTTGGCCTGGTGCGGGACGAAGCCCTTCAGCTCCGACGGGTCGAGCCCGGCCCGCTCGCAGGCCTCGCGGGCCAGCGGGGCGAGCTGGGTGGTGGCCCAGCGGAACACCGACTGGCCCTGCTGGCTGATCACCGGGTCCCAGCCGGTGATCACCACGGCGTCGCCCCGCTCGGGCTCGGAGCCCCAGACCACCGGCCCGATGCCCGGCTCGGCGCCCTCCTCCTGGGCCTCGACCACCGCGGCGCCCGCGCCGTCCCCGAAGATCACACAGGTGGAGCGGTCGGTCCAGTCGAGCGTGTCGGACATCCGCTCGGCGCCGATCACCAGCGCCCGGCGCGCCGCCCCCGCCCGGATGGCGTGGTCGGCGGTGGCCAGCGCGTAGGAGAAGCCGGAGCAGACCGTGTTGACGTCGTACGCGGCGGGCGAGCGGACGCCCAGCCGGGCGGCCACCGCGGCGGCGGTGTTGGGGCTGCGCTCGATCGCGGTGCAGGTGGCGACCACGACCAGGTCGATCTCGGCCGCCGTCCGGCCGCTGTTGGCCAGGGCCTTCTGGGCGGCCTCGGTGGCGAGGTCGACCAGGGTCTCGCCCTCTGCGATGTGCCGGGTGCGGATGCCCACCCGGGTGCGGATCCATTCGTCATCGGTGTCGACGAGTGCCGCCAGGTCGTCGTTGGTGAGGACCTTGGGGGGCTGGTAGTGGCCGAGTGCCACAATGCGCGAACCGCTCATGCTGCCATGGAACCGGGTTACCCGCTGGTCAGCGGGGCATGACCGGCTACAGGATCCGCACCGGCGATCTGTAGGGGCTCCACAAGGGCCTTGCGGCGCCTGGGCCCGGGGCGTTCACCGAGGTCAGGCGGCCAGTGAGGCGGCGTCACCCATCACGATCACCGGATGGGCGGCCGGGTCCAGGGTGCGGATCAGCTGGGCCATCTTGTCCTCGGGTATCGACACGCAGCCGTGGGTCGGGCCGTCGTGGTCGACGTGCAGCCAGATGCCGCCGCCCTTCTTGGTGCCCATCGGGCGGCGCATGTCGAGCGGGGAGCTGCCGGCGACCCGGTTGTAGTTGATCGCGACCACGTAGTCGAAGGAGCCGGCCAGCTGGTCGCCGAAGAAGCCCGTCCCGGAGACCACGAAGCTCGGGTCCTTGTCGTACGGGAGCTTGCTGCCGGGGTTGTCGTTGCGGCCGCCGGCGTCGGTGAGGTCGAAGACGCCGATCGGGCTGCGCAGATCGCCCTCGTTGTGGTCGGTGGTCCAGCCGTTCTTGCCGTTGTGGCCCTGCCAGGTCTCCCCGGCCAGCCAGCGGCCCTCGGGGGTGCGGGTCCACAGGGTGACGGTGTTCTTGTCGGTGTCCTTGCCCTGGCCTGCGGCGACCACCACCTGGGTGGTCGCGGCGGGGATCTTCGCGGTGAAGGCGGCACCGAGGCCGGGTATCGCGGCCAGCGAGCCGTCCGGGCGGGTCTCGCTCCGGCCGGCGGCCGGGGGCGCGGACTGCCGGTCGGTGGCGGCCTGGACGGCGGCGGGGGCGGGCGGTGCGGGCTGGTCCGGCTTGCTGACGCCCTCCGGGGCGGGGCCGTCGGCGGCGGTGGCGACGGACCTGGAAGCGTCCTGGCCGACGGTGTACCAGCCGGCGGCGGCCGCGACCAGCAGTGCGGTGCCGGCCATCACGGCCTTGCCGTGACGTTTCTGTTTGGCCTTGCGCCGCCGCCCCCGGGCGGCGGCCCGGCCACCGGGCGCGGGGGCCGCGGCCGGGGTCACGGAGGCGAGGGGCGCCACGGGCGCGAGCTCCTCGTGCAGCGGCTCCTGAAGGTACGGCTCGTGGACCGGCTCGTGGACCGGCTCCTGGTACTGCTGGTACTCCTGGTACGCCGGTTCGGGCTCGGCGGGGTACGCCTGGAACGGCTGGTCGTACGCCTCGTAGTACCCGTCGGCGGTCTGCTGGTACTCGCCGTAGCCGCCCTGCGGGTACGGCTCGTACGCGCTGTACGGCGCCCCGTGCGACTGCTGCGGCACCCCGTACACCGGCTCCTGCATCGGCTCGTACGGCGGGTACTCGGTGGCGCGATGAGAACCGGACATGCCGTCGATCCTGCCAAACGCCGTACCGGTTGGTAAACCCGGGGCGCGTGCGGGAGCCGTGAAGGCGCCGCCGCCCGGGCCGCGGGTGCGGTCCGGGCGGCGGGGACTGCGCAGGTCAGAGGCGTGCGCAGGTCAGAGGCGCATCGCCTGCGGGGTCTCGCGGCGCGTCAGGTCCGGACCGTCGTACTCGCGGATGACCTCGTAGCGGGTGTTGCGCTCCACCGGGCGGAAGCCGGCGTCCCGGATCAGGCCGAGCAGGTCCTCGCGGCCGAGCTTGTTCGGGGTGCCGAAGTTGTCCGCGTCGTGGGTGATCTTGTACTCGACCACCGAGCCGTCCATGTCGTCCGCGCCGTGGCTGAGCGCCAGCTGAGCGGTCGTGACGCCGTGCATCACCCAGAAGACCTTGACGTGCGGGACGTTGTCGAAGAGCAGCCGGGAGACCGCGAAGGTCTTCAGCGCCTCGGCGCCGGTGGCCATCTCGGTACGGGCCATCAGCTTGTTGCGCACGACGCCGTCCTTGGAGTCGTGGAAGTCGTGCTGGTAGCGCAGCGGGATGAAGACCTGGAAGCCGCCGGTCTCGTCCTGCAGCTCGCGCAGCCGCAGCACGTGGTCCACCCGGTGGCGGGGCTCCTCGATGTGGCCGTACAGCATGGTGCAGGGCGTCTTGAGGCCCTTGGCGTGGGCGAGGCGGTGGATCCGCGACCAGTCCTCCCAGTGGGTGTCGTGGTCGACGATGTGCTGGCGGACCTCCCAGTCGAAGATCTCCGCGCCGCCGCCGGTCAGCGACTCCAGGCCGGCGTCGATCAGCTCGTCCAGGATCTCGTCGGCGGACAGGCCGCTGATCTTCTCGAACCAGTGGATCTCGGTGGCGGTGAAGGCCTTCAGCGAGACGTTCGGCAGCGCCGCCTTCAGCTCCCGCAGCGAGCGCGGGTAGTAGCGCCACGGCAGGGTCGGGTGCAGGCCGTTGACGATGTGCAGTTCGGTGAGGGACTCGCTCTCCATCGCCTTGGCGAGGCGGACGGCCTCCTCGATGCGCATCGTGTAGGCGTCCTTCTCGCCCGGCTTGCGCTGGAACGAGCAGTACGCGCAGGACGCGCTGCACACGTTCGTCATGTTGAGGTGCCGGTTGACGTTGAAGTGGACGACGTCGCCGTTCTTCCGCGTCCGCACGTGGTGGGCCAGCCCGCCCAGCCAGGCCAGGTCGTCGCTCTCGTAGAGCGCGATCCCGTCCTCACGGGTCAGTCGCTCACCCGCGTAGACCTTCGCCTCCAGCTCGCGCTTGAGCCCTGCGTCCATGCGGTGACCCGCCTCCTCCGACATTCGATTCCTTGCCGGACTGAGCGTACGCCTATGCCGACAGCAGCTCCGCGAGCAGACCCGGGTCGATGTTGCCACCGCTGACCACGGCGGCCACGGTCTGACCCCCCGTCTCGGCGGCGCGGTGGAAGTAGGCGGCCGGGGCGACCGCGCCGGAGGGCTCGGCGACCAGCCGGCCGCGGCGGGCCAGCAGGGCGACGGTGGCGCGGATCTCGTCCTCCGTGACGGTGACGATGTCGTCCACGTAGGTGGTGATGTGCTCGTACGGCAGCACGCCGACCGAGGGGGTGCGCAGCCCGTCCGCGATGGTTCGGTAGGTGTCGGCGACCGGCCACTCCACCCGGCGCCCGGACCGCAGGCTGGCCTGCGCGTCGGCGGCCAACTCCGGCTCCACGCCGATCACCCGGATGCCCGGGCGGGTGAGCTTGAGCGCGGCCGCCGTCCCGCCGATCAGGCCGCCGCCGCTGACCGGCACCAGGACGGTGTCCAGTTCGGCCGGGGCGTCCTCGGCGATCTCCAGGCCGACCGTGCCCTGGCCGGCGAGGATGAACGGGTCGTCGTACGGCGGGACCCAGACGTAGCCGTGCTTCTCGGCCAGCTCGCCGGGCAGGGTGTCCCGCTCCCCGGGCGGAACCAGGATCACCTCGGCGCCGTACGAGCGGGTGGCCTCCACCTTCACCGCGGGCGAGGTGTCCGGCATCACGATCACGGCCTTGACGCCGAGCAGCTGCGCCGCGTACGCGACCGCCTGTGCGTGGTTGCCGCTGGACTGGGCCACCACGCCGCGGGAGCGCTCGTCCGCGGTCAGCGTGGCCAGCCGGTTGTAGGCGCCACGGGTCTTGAAGGCGCCGGTCGGCTGGAGGTTCTCGGGCTTCAGCCAGAGCCGCCGCTCGCCCTCGGACGCCCAGGGGGCGGGGACCAGCGGGGTGCGTACCGCCACCCCGGCGATCCGCTGCCGAGCGGCGCGCAGTTCCTCCAGACCGACCAGTGCCATGCGTCACTCTCCTACAGGAGGAAGTTCACTCACCCGGTTCTCCCACTTGGTGGAGAGTACGACGGTGGTGCGGGTCCTGGCCACGCCTTTGGTGCCCGAGATCCGCTTCACCACCGACTCCAGGCCGGCCACGTCGGCCACCCGGACCTTGAGCATGTAGGAGTCGTCACCCGCGATGAACCAGCAGTCCTCGACCTCGTTGAGGTCCTTCAGCCGGAACGCGACGTCCTCGTGGTCGGCCGCGTCGGTGAGCTGAAGGCCGATCAGGGCCGTGACGCCGAAGCCGAGCGAGGCCGGGTTGACCGTCGCGCGGTAGCCGGTGATCACACCGGCCTGCTCCAGGCGGTTGATCCGGTCCGTGACGCTCGGGCCGGAGAGGCCGACCAGTCGGCCCAGCTCGGCGTAGGACGCACGGCCGTTCTCCCGGAGCGCCTGGATGAGCTGTCTGTCCACCGTGTCCATATACCGTCCGCGTCCTTCCGAACCTCACCAGACCCACAGATCATTATCCGGATTCAAAGGCGCCGTGCGCTGACCGACCCGGATATCGCAGAGAACATACTCTCCCGCCCTCGGTCTCCTTACTCCCCCTCAGCCCGATCGCCGTCCCCGCCGCCGGACTTGCCGGCCGCCGCGCCCAACTCGCCCTCCCAGCGCAGGTACAGGGAATGCGGCACGTCGACGGCGTCCAGCACCCGGCCGGCCACGAAATCCACGAGTTCGCGCACGGTGGAGCCGCCGGCGTAGAAACCGGGCGAGGCGGGCAGCACGACCGCGCCCTGCGCGTCGAGTTCCACCAGGTGCTTCAACGTCACCCCGTTGAGTGGTGTCTCGCGCACGCAGACGACGAGCGGACGGCGCTCCTTGAGGGTGACGCTGGCCACCCGCTGCAGCAGGTCCTTGCTCAGGCCGAGCGCGATCCCGGCCACCGCGCCGGTCGTGGCGGGGACCACCAGCATGCCCTTGGCGGGGTACGAGCCGCTGGACGGGCCGGCCGCGAAGTCCCCGGCGGACCAGTAGCGGACGTCGTCCAGGCCGTCCTCCGTGCCCAGCCAGCGCGCGAGGTCGGCGCGCCAGTGGGCGTCCCGGAAGGAGATGCCGGTCTCGTCCAGGATGGTGAGCCGGGCCGCCCGGCTGACGATCAGGTCCACCGCCTCACCGGCGGCGAGCAGCGCCCGGATCACCGAGGCCGCGTACGGCGTCCCCGACGCTCCCGAGACCCCGACCACCCACGGCTGACGCTTCGCAGTTCCCATGGGGCAATTCTGTCCCGGCCCCACCTGCGGCTTCGGCCCGGGCACGGCGGAGCGGGCCCACGGGGGCGCGGCCCCTGGGAGGATGGGCGCATGGCAGCGACCCTCGTCGACCTCACCCATCAGGTGACCACCGCGATGCCGGTCTACCCCGGCGATCCGGCCGTCCTGCTGGAGCCCGCACTCACCACCGCCACCGCCGGGGTGAACGTGCTGGCCCTGCACCTCGGCTCGCAGTCCGGGACGCACGTGGACGCGCCGTACCACGTGGACGTCACCTGGCCGACCCTGGACGGGCTGCCGCTGGAGCGGTTCACCGGCCCGGCCGTGGTGGCCGACCTGCGCGGGCTGGAACCCCGTACGGCCGTCACCCCCGAGCTGTTGGCGCCCGCGCTGGAGCGCTGCGGCGAGGGCTCCGTGCTGCTGCTGGCCACCGGCTGGGCCCGGCACTGGGGCACCGACGCCTACCTGGCCCACCCCAGCCTCACCCCGGCCGCCGCCGAGGCGATCGTGGCCGCCGGGGTGCGGACGGTCGGGGTGGACGCGCTGAGCGTGGACCCCACCCCCGACCCGGGGCCGGACGACCGGGCGGTGGCCGCGCTGCTCGCCGACCTCACCGACGAGCACGACGGGCCCGACGCCTCGGCGGAGGAGCCGACGCTGGCCGCCCACCGGGTGCTGCTGGGGGCGGAGGGCGGCGGGGTGATCGCCGAGAACCTGACCGACCTGCGGGCGCTGCTGGAGGCGCAGCAGGCCGGCCGGCCGGTCGAGGTCTCGCTGTTCCCGCTGCGGCTGGTGGCGGCGGACGGGGCGCCGGTGCGGGCGGTGGCGCGGCTGGGCTGAGCCCGCCCGCTCACCCGCAACTTGGTCTAGACCATCCCCCGGCGGCGCCACTAGGCTGTCCGGCCATGGCTGAGATCATCGGAGTGGTCGAGCGACTCTGGCGCTACCCCGTGAAGTCCGCCGGCGGCGAGCGGCTCGACTCCGTCGACGTGGACGTGCGCGGCCTGGCCGGCGACCGCCTCTACGCCGTCCGCGACGCCTCCGGCAAGCTCGGCTCGGCCAAGAACACCCGCCGCTTCCGTCGGATGGACGGCCTGCTCCGGCTCTCCGCCCGGCTCGGCCGCCGGATCGACGGCCCCGAACTGTTCGACCCGCTCGGCCGCCCGGTCGACCACCCGACCGCCTTCCTGCGCGCCTACCTCCAGCGCGAGGACGTCGAACTCGCCCGCGAGGACGCCGTATCGCACTTCGACCGGCTGCCGGTCAGCCTGCTCACCACCGCCACCCTGGACTGGGTGCGCGAGGCCGTCCCGTTCGCCGTCGTGGACGAACGCCGCTTCCGCCCCAACATCGTGCTGCGCACCCCGCCGGGCACCCCGCCCTTCGTCGAGGACGCCTGGTTCGGCCGCCAGGCCCACGGCGAGGCCCCCGACAGCGCCCGGCTCTCCCTCGTCACCTCCAGCGAGCGCTGCGCGATGACCGGCGCCCCGCAGCCCGGGCTGCCGCACGCCCCCGAGATCCTCAAGGCGATCGTGCACGCCCACGACGGACGCCTCGACGCCCTGGCCGAGGTGGTCTCCCCGGGGCGGCTACGGCTGGGCGACCGACTGGTGCTGGACTGAGTTCGATCGCTTCCGAAAAAGTTCGACTCCGACTGCAACCTTGACGGCCCCCGAACGTCTATCTAGCTGAGCGGCGGGGAAGCCCGCCGCGGCGGACCGCGACTGACGCCGGGGGCGACGCCCCTGACCACCGGTCCGACCCACACCGTACTGATCGACCGGCGCCAGACGACGCCGGTGCAAACCCTGAGGGGTATTCAGAATGTCTGCAGTGCGGGAAAACCGTTCCCGCTCGACCATCGTCACCGCCGCCACCCTGGGCGTGCTGCTGGCCACCGGCGTGGTGATGGCCTCCCCGGCCGCCTACGCCGCCGACCTGAGCACCACCGCCACCTCGCCCCGGGCCACCGCCACCCCGACCGCCACCCACACCGCTTCGAGCGCGACCCGCACCTCCACCGGCGCCACCGATCCGGCCACCGCGGCCGCTCCGGCCCCCGCCACCGAGGTCGGCAAGCCGTCGCTGACCGTCCAGGAGCCGGCCTCGATCGGCAACGGAGGCCGACCGGTCGAGTTCACCGAGGCCATCACCAACCCCGGTACCGCCGAGGCCTCGTACACGCTGAGGCTCGACGCGAGCAACGGCTACGCCCGCTCGCCGGGCCGCATCACCATCGAATCCCTTGACGCCGACGGCAGTTGGAAGCCCGTCGAGCCGGCCTTCAGCCAGGCCTCGGACGGCTTCCACTTCACCGGCGAGATCCACGGCGTGACCGTCGCCGCCGGCGCCACCAGGACGCTCCGGCTGCGCCTGGCCGCCCCGCTCGACAACGACTGGGCCGGCCTGGACGGCACCGTCAAGCTGTCCTCCGCGATCGTGGACCCGGACGCGAAGACCGTGCTCGCCGAGAGCACCCGGAACGTCGCGCTGAAGGCCCTCAAGGTGCAGGTCAAGGGCGCGCCGACGAGCGCCGTGATCGGCGGTGCCCCGGCCGAGTTCGACGTCACCGCCACCAACCCGAGCGCCTCGCGCTACGACAACGCCTCGTTCGTGGTGCAGGCCGACCGGCACAGCACCCTCCAGGTGCAGCAGGCCGACGGCAGCTGGCAGGACGTCACCGCCACCCCGACCCCGGGGCCCGGCAACACCGTGCTGTACCACCTCACCGAGGACCGGACCCTCGCGGCCGACGCGTCCGTCACCAAGCACGTCCGGCTGGCCTTCACCGCCGGCGCCGCGACGGGCGAGACCCGGGTCAACCCGTGGGCCGTCCTCGGCGAGGGCGGGCAGCACCCGGCGTACGTGGGCCCGCAGGGATTCCCGGTCGAGCTCACCGCGGCCACCGCCCCGGCCGACGAGGCCGCCACCACCGGCACGGACACCGGCAGCACCGTCCGGACCGCCCTCGGCAGCGATTCCAGCGCCACCGCCGACACCCGGCTCGCCGGCGGCGAGCTGGCCCGCACCGGGTCGACCGGCATGCGGCAGGCCGCGCTGGGCGCCGCCGCGCTGCTCGCCGTCGGCATCGGCGCGGTGTTCTTCGCGCGCCGCCGTCGCAGCGCCTGATTCCTGCCCCGAGAAGCACCCGAGCCCCGGCCCCCGGCACCGTCCGGGGGCCGGGGTTCGGCGTCCTCAGCTCCTGACCAGGCAGAACGGGTGCCCGGCCGGATCCGCGTAGACGCGCCACCCGCCGGCGTCGTGCAGCCGTACGGCACCGAGGGCGAGCACCGCCGGCTGCGGGCAGTCGAGCACGAGGCACTGCAGTGCGCCGATCACGGTTCTCCTCAGGGTGTCTCCCGGTCCGCCCCGGGCAGGGCGACCGCGCGCAGGTAGGCCTCGGTGAAGAGGTCGATGGACTCGTCCAGCGAGGGCAGGGCGGCGCCGAGGGTGGTTTCGAGCACCGGGCGCATCAGGACCCGGCTGAGCAGCGGGCCGAGCAGCAGCTGCACCAGCACCGGGAGCGGCAGCGGTCGGATCCGGCCGGACTCGACGTGGGGCAGCAGCAGACGGCCGAGGCCGTCGACGATCCGCGGCATGTGGACCGCCATCACCCGGGCGGCGGGCCCGTCGGGGCGGCTGAGCAGGTCGGCGAAGACCGCCGGAATGATCCGCGGTTCGCCGGCGAGGCTGGCGAGGAAGGTGCGGTGGAGCGCCCGGACGGTGTCCTCCAGGCGCTCGGGCGGGTCGGCGGCCAGTGCCTCCAGGTCCGGCAGCGGGCCGTACTGCAGGAAGACGGCGGCGAGCAGGCCGTCCCGGCCCTCGAAGACGGCGTGCAGGCTGGGCAGCGAGCACTCGGCGCGGTCCGCGACCGCGTCCAGGGTGATCGCGCCGAGTCCGCGTTCGGCGACCAGTCGGGACGCCGCCTCGATCGCGCGCTCCCGCACCGGGGGGCGTCCGCCCGGGTCGACGCCCGCCTGCCGGACCGCCTCGTCCAGCGCGGCCCGGGAGCCGCCGAGCCGGCGCAACAGGGTGCTGCGCGAGATGCCGGCCGCCGTCGCGATCGCCGTCAGCGGCACGTCCGCGACGTCCCGTCCCCGTTCCTTCGCCGCGGTGAGGGCGGCTGCCACCAGGTCCTCCATGTGAAGCATCGTACTACTTGACACCTGAGACGGTTCCAGAGATTCTCTATATGTGAGTTCCACGCGGGAACGGCAAGGGGATCGAGGGGAGAAAGCCATGAGCGTCGTCGTCTCCGGGGGCGGACCGGCTGGAATGATGCTGGGCCTGATGCTGGCCCGCGCGGGCGTCGAGGTGACCGTCCTGGAGAAGCACGGCGACTTCCTGCGCGACTTCCGCGGCGACACCGTCCACGCCTCCACCGTGCGGCTGATGGACGAACTCGGCCTCGGCCGGAAGTTCGCCGCACTGCCGCAGAGCCGGCTCGGCAACATGGTGGTGCCGGTGCCCGGCGTCGGCACGGTCGCGCTGAGCGCCTTCGACAAGCTGCCCGCGCCGTACAACTACATCGCCATGATGCCGCAGTGGGACCTGCTCAACTTCCTGGTCGAGGAGGCGGAGCAGGAGCCCACCTTCACCGTGCGGATGAACACCGAGGCGACCGGGCTGCTGCGGGAGGGCGGCCGGGTGGTCGGCGTCCGCTACCGCACCCGGGACGGCGAGGAGGGCGAGATCCGTGCCGACCTCACCGTCGCCGCCGACGGCCGGCACTCCACCCTGCGCCGGGAGGCCGGACTCACCCCCGAGGAGTACCCGGTGCCCTTCGACGTCTGGTGGTTCCGGCTCCCCCGGCACGCCCACGAGCAGGCCGCACCGCCCAACCTCGCCCCCGGCTTCGGGGACCGCGAGATGGCGCTCAGCCTCACCCGCGCCGACTTCTTCCAGATCGCCTACTTCAAGGCGAAGGGCTCCGACGCCCGACTGCGCGCCGAGGGCATCGAGCGCTTCCGCGCCCGGATCGCCCGGATCATGCCGCAGTACGCCGACCGGGTCGACCAGTTGGCCGGCATGGACGACGTCCACCTGCTCGACGTCAAACTCAACCGGCTGGACCGCTGGTACGTCGACGGGCTGCTGCTGATCGGCGATGCCGCCCACGCGATGTCCCCGGCCGGCGGGGTCGGCATCAACCTCGCCATCCAGGACGCCGTCGCCGCCGCCACCCTGCTCGCCGAACCGCTCCGGCACGGCCGCCCGACCGTCGCCGCCCTGGCCCGGGTGCAGCAGCGCCGCTGGTGGCCGACCGTGGTCATGCAGCGGATGCAGCGGATCCTGCACGGCGCGATGTTCGTCCCGGTGCTCTCCGGCCGCCGGGCCGGCCCGCCCGCCGGCTTCGCCGCGGTCACCCGCCGGGTGCCCGCGGTGCGGCTGGCCATCTCCCGCCTCGTCGCCTTCGGACCGCGCCCCGAGCACGCCCCGGCCTTCGCCCGGCGGCCCGCCGGGTGATCCGGCTCGCCAACTGGCCTTTCGGACGGGCGGTTTCCGGGGAACGACCACCGGCATGACGATCCCTCACCGCCTGACCGGCACCGGCGACCACCACGTCCTCGTCCTGCACGACTGGTTCGGCACCAGCGCGGGCTGGGGGCCCTTCCTCGACTACCTCGACGGCACGGCCTTCAGCTACGCCTTCCTCGACTACCGCGGCTACGGTGAGCGCAAGGACGTCACCGGCGCGTACACCCTCGCCGAGATCGCCGCCGACGCCCTCGCCCTCGTCGACCAACTCGGCTGGGACCGCTTCTCGTTGGTCGGCCACTCGATGGGCGGCAAGGCGGCCCAGCAGGTCCTCGCCGAGGCGCCGCTGCGGGTGCGCAAGCTGGTCGGGCTGGCGCCCGTACCGGCCGGGGCGTACCCGCTGGACGCGGTCGGCGAGACGCTGTTCTACGGCGCGGCCGAGGACCGGGAGAAGCGGTACGCGATCCTCGACCTGGTCACCGGCCAGCGGGCCGGCCGGGTCTGGCTGGACCGGATGGTCGACCAGTCGCTGCGGCTGTCGAACCCCGAGGCCTTCGGCGGCTACGTCCGGGACTGGACGACGGCCGATCTGGAGCGCCGGATCAGCGGCAACCCGGTGCCGGTCAAGGTGATCGTCGGCGAGCACGACCTCGCCCTGACCGCCGACGTCATGCGGGGCACCTGGCTCGAGCACTACCCCAACGCCGAGCTGGAGGAGCTCGGCGGCTCCGGGCACTACCCGATGTACGAGGCCCCGGTGGCGCTGGCGTCCTCGCTGGAGTCCTTCCTGCACAACTGACGCGCACCCTTCACTCGTTCGGGTGAGTTCACGGCCGGGAGCCGGGATGTGTAGCAGGCTCCTCCCCGTAACCGGCCCACCACCCGAACGAAAGAGGAAGCCATGTCCGCCGTCCCCACCGACCTCAAGTACACCAGGGACCACGAGTGGGTCCTGGTGCAGGGCAAGACCGCCCGCGTGGGCATCACCGACTACGCGCAGAAGCAGCTCGGCGACATCGTCTTCGTCGAACTCCCCAAGGAGAACGACGAGTTCGACCTCGGCCGGGCGTTCGGCTCGGTGGAGTCGGTCAAGTCGGTGAGCGAGCTCTACGCCCCGCTGTCCGGAACGGTCACCAAGGTGAACCAGGACCTGAACGACGCGCCCGAGGACGTCAACAGCGATCCGTACGGCGACGGTTGGATGATCGAGCTGACGCTCACCAACGCCGGGGAGCTGAAGGAACTGCTCACCCCGGCCCAGTACGAGGAGTACATCAAGGAGGGGTAGCCGCAGGTCCGGCCCGAAGGCGCCGCCGCGGCCGCGGCGGCGCAGCCCCGTTCCGGCGAGGCGGCCCACCGACGGCGAGTCGGCTCGGACGGGACGAGAGGAGAGCCCGGTGAGTCAGCCGGTGTCGGACGGAGCCGAACTCATCCCCAGGCCCGAGAAGTCTCCCACCGCGCTCAAGGCCGCTCTCGCCGTGGTGGCTTCCGACCGGCTTCCGGAGACGGTGGCGGGGCAGACCCGGGCCATGGCGGCGGCCATCGAGGCGGGCAGCATCGATCCGCTCCGCTCGTTCGTGGCCCACTGGGCCGCCGTGGTGGAGATCGAACGGGTTCCGGCCACGGCGCGGGCCTATCACCGGGCGAACCACCTCGCCAACCACGCGGCAACCGTCGAGGAGTGCCGCCGACACGCCACCGACGTCGCCGCGATCTACCGGTCCGCCTTCGCGGCGGTGAACGAGTGAGCTGGAGCTGGGCCGCCGGGCGCCGTCGCCCCCTCAGAGCCCCAGGCCGCGGATGACCAGGTCGACCAGGGCGAAGAAGAACAGCGAGATGCCGACGAAGCTGTTCGTCTGGAAGAACGCCCGGTTGAGCTTGGAGAGATCGTTCGGCCGGACGATGGTGTGCTCGTAGACGAAGGCGCCGGCGACCACCAGCAGGCCGATCCAGAACGCCGGGCCGGCGTGGGTGAGCAGCGCGAACCAGCCGAGCAGCAGGGTCGTGAGGACGTGGCAGACCCGCGCGCCCCAGATCGCCGCCGGGACGCCGAAGCGGGCCGGCGGGGAGCCGACGCCGGTCTCCCGGTCGGACTCGACGTCCTGGCAGGCGTAGATCAGGTCGAAGCCGCCGATCCAGATGCCGACCGCGACGCCGAGGAGCACGGCCTGCCAGGACCAGCTGCCGGTCACCGCGAGCCAGGCGCCCACCGGGCCCATGGCCTGGGCCAGGCCCAGGATCGCCTGCGGGAAGTTGGTGAACCGCTTGCCGTACGGGTAGACGACCATCGGCACCACGGCCACCGGGGCGAGAGCCAGGCACAGCGGGTTGAGCATCGCCGCCGCGCCGAGGAACACCACCAGGGCGACCGCCGAGCCGACGTACGCGGTCTTCAACGACACGGCGCCGGTGACGAGTTCGCGCCCGGCGGTGCGCGGGTTCCGGGCGTCGAGCTCGCGGTCGATGATCCGGTTGGCGGCCATGGCGAAGGTGCGCAGGCCGACCATGCAGACGGTGACGATGAACAGCTCGCCCCAGTGCACCCGCTTGTCGGCCAGGAACATGGCGGTCAGCGCGGCGATGTAGGCGAAGGGCAGGGCGAAGACCGAGTGCTCGATCATCACCAGGCGCAGGAAGGCCCGGGTGCGCCCGGGGGTTTCGACGGCAGCCGTGCTCACAGGCCGTACTCCGGAACATCCCCGCCGGTGCGGGGCCGACGGGCCCCCCACGTCTGGCTCGTCTTCACAACGTTGCTCCTCACAGTCCGTATTCCTTCCAGCGGCGCGAGACCAGCGCGGCGGTCGCCGGGTCCGAGGACACCATCTCCGGCCAGCCGCCGTCCCGGGTGTAGCCCTCCTCGGGGAGCTTGCGGGTCGCGTCGATGCCCGCCTTGCCACCCCAGAACTGCTGGTAGGAGGCGTGGTCGAGGTGGTCGACCGGGCCTTCGACCACGGTGAGGTCGCGGCTGTAGTCGACGTTCCCGAACGCCCGCCAGGCGACTTCCCGGTAGTCGTGGACGTCGCAGTCGGAGTCCACCACGATGATCAGCTTGGTGAGCGACATCATGTGGGCGCCCCAGATCGCGTGCATCGTCTTCTGGGCGTGCTTGGGGTACTTCTTGTCGATCGAGACGATCACGCAGTTGTGGAAACCACCGGCCTCCGGCAGGTCGTAGTCGACGATGTCCGGGATGATGATCTTCAGCAGCGGCAGGAAGAACCGCTCGGTGAACTTGCCCAGCGGGCCGTCCTCCGTCGGCGGGCGGCCGACCACGATGGACTGCAGGATCGGACGGCGGCGCATCGTCACGCAGTCGATCTTCAGCGCCGGGAAGGGCTCCTGCGGGGTGTAGAAGCCGGTGTGGTCGCCGAACGGGCCCTCGGGGAGCATCTCGCCGGGCTCCAGCCAGCCCTCCAGGACCACCTCGGCGTCGGCCGGGACCTGCAGCGGGACGGTCTTGCAGTCGACCATCCGCACCCGCTCGCCCGCGATGAAGCCGGCGAACAGGTACTCGTCGATGTCGCCGGGCAGCGGCGCGGTGGCCGCGTAGGTGACGGCCGGCGGGCAGCCGAAGGCGATCGCGACCGGGAGCCGCTCGCCCCTGCGGGCCGCGACCGCGTAGTGGTTGCGGCTGTCCTTGTGGATCTGCCAGTGCATCCCGATGGTGCGGCGGTCGTGCCGCTGGAGCCGGTAGAGGCCGAGGTTGCGGATGCCGGTGTCCGGGTCCTTGGTGTGGGTCAGGCCCAGGTTGAAGAAGGAGCCGCCGTCCAGCGGCCAGGTGAACAGCGCCGGCAGCTCGTCGAGGTTGACGTCGTCGCCGGTGAGCACCACCTCCTGGACCGGGGCGTCACCGGACTTCACGTGCCGGGGCGGGACGTGCGCCATCGAGGCGAGCTTGCCGAAGGCGTCCCGGAAACCGGTGAAGCCCTGCGGCAGTTCGGGCTTGAGCAGACCGGCGATCTTCTCGGAGATGTCCTCCGGGCCCTTGAGGCCGAGCGACTTGGCGAGGCGGCGTTCGGTGCCGAAGACGTTCATCGCGAGCGGCATCGACGAGCCCTTGACGTTCTCGAACAACAGCGCGGGGCCCTTGGCCTTCTGCACGCGATCGACGATCTCGCCGATCTCCAGGTGCGGGTCCACCTCCGCCTTGATGCGCTTGAGGTCGCCCTCGCGGTCGAGGGCCCGGAGAAACGAGCGGAGATCGTCGTATGCCATGCCTGTCAGTATCCGCCACCCGATAGCCTGGCTCGGTCAAGGGCCCCGGGAAGGCGCCCGCCGCTACCGCCCGCGCCGGGGGGAGATCGCAGCCGTGCTGAGGATTCTTCTGACCATCGTGCTTCCGCTCGCGCTGTGGGTGTGGGCGTTCATCGACTGCCTGGTGACGCCCGAGGGCGAGGTGAAGCACCTGCCGAAGCCGATCTGGGTGATCATCGTGCTGCTCTTCCCGCCGCTCGGCCCGATCGCCTGGCTGGCGGTCGGCAGGCGGCGCGGCTTCCTGCGGGTCGGCGCGCCGGACGGGCGGCCGGGGCGGCCGGCCACCGACGGCCGGGCGCGGTACGGCTCCCCGCGGGGCGGGCGTCCGCTGGCGCCGGACGACGATCCGGAGTTCCTTGCCTCCCTCGGTAACGGCTCGGCGAAGGGGAACGACGGGTCGTTGAAGGGGAACGACAACGATCACGAGTCCATGCTCAGGCGGTGGGAGGCCGATCTGCGCCGTCGCGAGCGGGAGCTGCGCGGCGGGGACGAGCCCGAGGACGGGCGCCAGAGCTGATCGGAGCGGTTCGGCCGCTCCCCCGGACGGCCCACCCGGCCAGCGGCGGGTGAACCGCGGCGTTTTTGGCGCTTCCCTACGACTGCGGACCCTCCGGCACGAATCGGCCCGTTCCCGGCACCGGGGTTGAGCAACCCTTGAGCCGTACCCTGGACGGCCTCCCCACAGTGCTGCGAGACGGCCCTGACCTGCGCTTTTCTTCATGCTCAGATCATCGGACCATCATCTGCCCGACAACCCCCAGTATTCGAACGGACACCGAGCGCACCCGCTTCGACCCGACCGCTTCTGTGCAAGCCTCACAGCTAAACGAACTCGACCTTGTACGGAATCGACGCCGAAACCAGCGCACGGCCCCTCGTACAGTCATAAGTGAAGAAGTTGATTCGCAGCCGGGGGCACAGCAGACGTTGGCTGTCGGACAGTTCCCTCACCCTTGGAGTGGTTCGAGATGACGGTTGTGCATGAGGCGCCGGTCGGCGGCGAGGTCCCCGAGGTCCCGGTCGACGCCAAGGGGCGGGTCGCCGAGCTCCACGAGCTCCGCGAGAAGGTGCGCCGCGGCCCCAGCGAGAAGGCCACCGAGGCCCAGCACGCGAAGGGCAAGCTGACCGCCCGCGAGCGCATCGAGCTGCTGCTGGACGAGGGCTCCTTCCGCGAGGTCGAGCCGCTGCGCCGGCACCGCGCCCAGGGCTTCGGCCTGGAGGCCAAGAAGCCGCACACCGACGGCGTGATCGTCGGCTGGGGCACCGTGCACGGGCGCACCGTGTTCACCTACGCGCACGACTTCCGGATCTTCGGCGGCGCCCTGGGCGAGGCCCACGCGCAGAAGATCCACAAGATCATGGACATGGCCATCGCGGCCGGGGCCCCGCTGGTCTCGCTGAACGACGGCGCCGGCGCCCGCATCCAGGAGGGCGTCACCGCCCTCGCCGGTTACGGCGGCATCTTCCAGCGCAACACCAAGGCCTCCGGCGTCATCCCGCAGATCTCGGTGATGCTCGGCCCGTGCGCCGGCGGCGCCGCGTACTCCCCCGCGCTGACCGACTTCGTCTTCATGGTCCGCGAGACCTCGCAGATGTTCATCACCGGCCCGGACGTGGTCCAGGCGGTGACCGGCGAGAAGATCAGCCAGAACGGCCTCGGTGGCGCCGACGTGCACGCCGGCGTCTCGGGCGTCTCGCACTTCGTCTACGACGACGAGCAGTCCTGCATCGAGGAGGTCCGCTACCTCCTGTCGCTGCTGCCGCAGAACAACCGCGAGATGCCGCCGTCCGTGGTCAGCGACGACCCGGTCGACCGGCGCAGCGACAGCCTGCTGGACCTGGTGCCCGCCGACGGCAACCGCCCGTACGACATGCGCAAGGTGATCGAGGAGATCGTCGACCACGGGGAGTACCTGGAGGTCCACGAGCGCTGGGCGACCAACGTGCTGTGCGTGCTGGCCCGGGTCGACGGCCACGTCACCGGCATCATCGCCAACCAGCCGCAGTCGCTGGCCGGCGTGCTGGACATCAATGCGAGTGAGAAGGCCGCGCGCTTCGTCCAGATGTGCGACGCCTTCAACATCCCGCTGGTCACCCTGCTGGACGTGCCCGGCTTCCTGCCCGGCGTCGACCAGGAGCACGGCGGCATCATCCGGCACGGCGCCAAGCTGCTGTACGCGTACTGCAACGCCACCGTGCCGCGCATCTCGCTGATCCTGCGCAAGGCCTACGGCGGCGCCTACATCGTGATGGACTCCCGCTCCATCGGCGCGGACCTGTCCTACGCCTGGCCGACCAACGAGATCGCGGTGATGGGCGCCGAGGGCGCCGCCAACGTCATCTTCCGCCGCGAGATCAACGGCGCCGAGGACCCGGACGCCATGCGCGCCCAGAAGATCAAGGAATACAAGAGCGAACTGATGCACCCGTACTACGCGGCCGAGCGCGGCCTCGTGGACGACGTCATCGACCCGGCCGAGACGCGACAGGTGATCGCCTCCGCCCTGGCCATGCTCCGCACCAAGCACGCCGACCTGCCCAGCCGCAAGCACGGCAACCCGCCGATGTAGCAGCGCGGTTCGCAGCAGCAGGCCGTACCGAGCGACACCACACACCACAGCAACCGGGGGAGAGAAACCAGGACATGACCGCTTCCGCCGAACCCCTCGTCCGCATCGTCCGCGGCAGCCTCTCCGACGAGGAACTCGCCGCCCTCACCGCCGTGCTGGCGGCCCGCGCGGCCGTCGCCCAGCAGGCCGCGGCCACCGCACAGGTCGAGCCGATCGCCCGCTGGCAGCGGCTGGAGCGCCGCCCGGCGTACTACTCGCCGGTCAGCTGGCAGCAGGCCGCCTGACGCTTCCGGGCTTCCCCCGACGGCCGGTCACCCCTTCCGGGTGACCGGCCGTCGGGCCGTCCGGACCGGCCCTGCGGCCCGCCCCGGAGCGTGCGCGCCACCGTTCGCACCCGTCCGATCGGGCACGGAGCGGCTCGGTAGGATACCTACCGGACGGTACGCGCCGGTCGCCCCGTCGGCCCCCCGTAGGATCGGCCGCTGCCGAGGTACAGAACTTTCCAGGGAGGCTGCGATGGCCAGGCAGGCCCGCGCGCTGGCGACCCGCCAGGCGGTACTCCTCGCGGCGGCCGAGGTGTTCGACGAGCGGGGCTACGCCGCCGCCACGATGTCCGAGATCCTGGACCGGGCCGGCGTCACCAAGGGCGCGCTGTACTTCCACTTCCACTCCAAGGAGGAGCTGGCGCTCGCCGTGATGGAGGGCCAGGGCGCCTGGATCGCCTCCTGGGCACCCTCCTCGGACAGCCCGGTGCAGACCCTGATCGACCTCGGGTACGCGTTCGCCCGCGCGCTCCAGGAGGACCCGCTGGTGCGCGGCAGCATCCGGCTGACGATCGAGCACGGCAGCTTCACCCAGCCGCAGATCGCCGCCTACCAGGGCTGGATGGACCTGGTGCGCGAACTGCTGGAGCGCGCCCAGGCGGCCGGGGACCTCCACCCCGGGGTCGACGTGGTGGCGGCGTCCGGGGTGATCACCGGCGCGGTGACCGGGATCCAGCTGAGCTCCCAGGTGCTGGCCGACCGGCAGGACCTGATCCAGCGGATGGCCGACCTGTGGACGCTGCTGCTGCCGGGGCTGGTCCAGCCGCACGCGCTCGCCCGGCTGAGCGTCGCCGAGCGCGGCTGAGCGTCGCCGAGCGCGGGTGGCCGTCGCCGAACGCGGCTGCGCCCTCGCCGGGACCGCTCAGAACCGGTAGTCCGCGCAGTTCTCCTGCGCCACGAGGGCGGGCAGCGCGGCCGCCCAGAGCCGCCCGACGGCCTCCGGCCCCGGACGCCCGACCCCGTCGGCGGCCAGTAGCACCTGACCCGCCACCACCGCGGTGAGCAGCTCGGCGCAGGCGCGCCGGTCCGCCCCCGGGCGCAGCTCGCCGGCCCGGGCGGCGCGGTCCAGCAGCCGGTGGACGACGGCGGTGAGGCTGCGCCAGGCGGTGTCCGGTCCGGACGTGCCGTCGTCCGGTCGCGGACCCTGGCGGCCGAGCCGGACGCCGGCCCGCACCACCACGTCCTCGCGCAGCAGCCGGGCCAGTTCGTGCGAGAAGTCGATCAGCCCCTGGACGGCCCGGCCCTCGGCGCGCAGGGCGCGCAGCGCGGCCGAGCCGATCTCCCGCCCGGCGGCGGCCCGCACCCCGTCGGCCAGGGCCTGCTTGGAGACGAAGTGGAAGTAGAGGGCGCCCTTGCTCACCCCGGCCCGGCGACTGATGTCGACCAGGCTGGCGGCGTCGAATCCGACCTGCGCGAAGGTGTCCGCGGCCGCGAGCAGCACGGCCCGCCTGGTCCGCCCCGCGCGTTCCTGCTTGACCACTGACCCCTCCGGACTCCGCCGGTCGCGCTCCCCGCCCCACCCGGCTGCTGTCGGCGCGCCCTCGGTCGGTGGCGGCGCCTCGCATGCGGACGGCTCCGGCCGAAACCGCATGGTTGGTATCTAATCTAGCGCCTGTGGCGACCCCGCCGTCCAGCGGGGACCGACCCCCGCCCAAGGTCTGCCCTGCCCGTTTCGAGCATCACCGCAGACCAGGGGCCAGGTAGCGTGGTCGGCCCGGGCACCGCGACGGGCCACCCCCGGCCGCAGAACACAAACCGGGTGGTATGTATGTTTTGCTGTGGGGCGACCGTAGCGGCCGCTCGACCGACACCCTGGAGCTGGGGCCAGTCATGCCATTGATCGTAGAGCCGGACGCTCACGGCCCGTACGCCCACCCCGGCTCCGGCGGACGACCGAGCGCGGGCCAGGGCCCCGGCTCCGGCTACGACTTCCACGACCGGACCGTCTCCCGGCACCTGGTGCACCGCGCCTCGGTCTCCGAGGTCTTCCTCACCGGCTGGCAGGCCACCGGCCCGTACGACTTCCTGCTCGGCGCCCAGTGGCCCCGGCTGCACGGCTTTTACCGGCTGCCCGGGGACCGGTACCACGACCCGGTGCTGATGGCCGAGACCGTCCGGCAGGCCGGGCTGCTGATCGGCCACGCCGGCTTCGGGGTGCCGCGCGACCACCACTTCGTCATGGAGGACCTCGGCTACGCGCTCGGCGAGCCGGGCCTGCCGGGGCTCGCCGTCACCGCCGGCCCGGCCTCGCTGATGCTCACCGTCGGCTGCCAGGACGTCCGGATGCGGCACGGCCGGCTCGTCTCGCTGCGGGTGCACGCCGAGATCACCCGGGACGGCCTGCGGATCGGCCACGGCTCCGGCCAGCTGCGGGTGGTCACCCCCGCCTCCTACGAGCGGCTGCGCGGACCCGGCCGGCAGGTCGTCGCCCCGCCGCGGCCGCCGGAGCCCGCGGCGCCCGAGCTCGTCGGCCGGGCGCAGCCCGCGGACGTGGTGCTCAGCCCGACCCTGCGGCCGGACACCTGGCTGCTGCGCGCCGACGCCGGGCACCCGGTGCTGTTCGACCACGAGCTGGACCACGTGCCCGGGATGCTGGTGCTGGAGGCCGCCCGGCAGGCCGCCCAGCGGCTGCACCACCCCGAACCGGTGGTCCCGGTCGAGCTGGTGACCTCCTTCGACCGCTACATCGAGCTGGACCGGCCCTGCTTCGTGCGGGCCGTCCGCGAGCGGTCACCGGACGGTCGCCGCACCCCCGTCCTGGTCCGGTTGCTCCAGGACGGGCGGACGGCGGCCGAGTGCCGGCTGCTCACCGAGCCGGTCGACGGTCCGCGGGTGCCGGTCCGGCGGGACGCCTTCGACGGCCGCCCCGCCGTTCCCGGCCTGCTGCCGCTGGCCAGCTGAGCCCCGTTCGGCGGGGCCGCTCCCCCGTCAGGCGGCCACCAGGGCGGCCGGCCGCCCGGCGTGCATCACGCTGAGGTTGGTCGCCAGCCGGGCCGGGTCCTGGGCCAGCCAGAGCCGCAGCGCCGCGCCCAGCGCCGCGCTGGCCGACTCGATCCGGACGTCGGTGATCTGGGCGATCCGGGCCGCGCCGGGCACCAGCAGGTCAGCCAGCGCGGTCGGCAGCCAGACGGTCAGCGCGCACGGCGCCGGCGTCGCGAGGGCGCTCAGCAGCCGGTAGGCGTCCCCCGGCGCGCTGAGCGTGGGGATGATGTCCAGCAGAGCGTCGGCCACCACTTCGGACACGTCGCTCCGGTGTCCCTGGGCGAGCCGTCGGAGCAGCAGTTGCTCGGCGGCGGTGATTCGGACGGTCAGCATGACCTCGTCGCACTCCATTGCGCGATTTCCTCCTCGTTCCTCCCCGTACCGGCACGGACGGCCGGCACGACCTACCCCTGTCGCACCTCGGCCCGGCCACCTCCTGCGGAAAGCCGGGCCGATCGGTGCGCCGCCCCCGGTCAGATCCCCGCGTACGAGTGCTTGCCGGTGACGAAGATGTTCACGCCGTAGTAGTTGAAGAGCCAGCAGCCGAAGGCCGCCAGCGCCAGGTACGCGGCCTTGCGGCCCTTCCAGCCGGCCGTCGCGCGGGCGTGCAGGTAGCACGCGTAGGCGACCCAGGTGATGAACGACCAGGTCTCCTTCGGGTCCCACTCCCAGTACTTGCCCCAGGCGGCCTCGGCCCAGATCGCGCCCGCGATGATGGTGAACGTCCACAGCGGGAAGACCAGCGCGTTGATCCGGTAGGACAGCTTGTCGAAGGTGGACGCGGCGGGCAGCCTGCGCCAGATCGAGGGCGAGGTGCCCAGCGGACCGGTGGTCAGGCCGGCCGCCATCCGCCTGTCGAAGGAGTCCTTGCCGATGTACAGCAGCGTGGCGATGAACGCCGCGTAGAAGGCGCCGCCGCAGAAGATCGCGGTGGAGACGTGGATCGCCAGCCAGTACGAGTGCAGTGCCGGGACGAGCTGCTCGGAGTCGGTGTACAGCACCTGGGTCGCGATGCCGAGCGTCAGCAGCACCGCGACGGTGACCGGCAGGCCGAGCCAGCGGACGTTCTTCCGCGCGGCCAGCAGCACCACGTACGCGGCCGTCATCGCGAAGGCGAAGGCGCAGGAGAACTCGTACATGTTGCCCCACGGCCAGCGGGACACCGAGAGGCCCCGGGCCACGATGCCGCCGCCGTGCAGCAGCAACGCCAGGACGGTGAGCGAGATCGCGATGCGGCCGGCCAGGTCGGCCTTCTCGCTGGTGCCGGCCGCGCCCGGGCCGTCCACGTCCTCGTCGGCGCGACCACCGGTGACCACCGTCGCGCCCTCGCCCGCCAGGACGGTGCGGGTCAGCGTGGTGGTGCCGCCCTTCGTCCCGGCCACGGTGACGGTGACCTTCTTGGCTGCCTTGGTCTCCGCGGCGGCGGCGACGGTCTCGGCCAGGTTGCCCGACTGCTCCTTGGAACGGACGGCGACCGCGCCCTTGCTGCCGAACGTCCACTCGAACATGTGGGCGAACATGGCGATCGTGTAGACCGCCATCGCCGAATAGATCAGCTTGTTGGAGAGGTCGGCCAGCTGTGGGTCGACTCCCGAGGCGAGATGCACCGTCTACTCCTTGGAGTTCTGGTCGGCAGGGACTGCGGGGTCTGAGGCCTCGGCCTCGGGGTCGGATGCTGCTTCCTCGGCCGCGGCCGTGGCTTCGACCGCGGCTTCGGCCTCCTCGTCCTCCTCCGACGCCGGGGCGTCGTCCTGGAGGTCCACCGCGAGTTCGGCCAGCTCCTCGGCGATCTTCGCCGACTCGCTGCGGGCCAGCCCGGCCAGCTCCACCTGGGTGCCGCCGCCCGGCAGGGCCACCGCCCGCACCCAGATCCGGCGGCGCTGGATGAACAGCGAGCCGATCAGGCCGAGGATCGCCAGCACGGCGCCGGTCAGCGCGATCGCGTTGCCCGGGCGGTGCGAGACGTTGAAGCTCGCCCACTGCTTGTAACCCTCGAAGGTGACGCTGCCGTAGCCGTTCGGCAGGGTCCAGCCCTGGCCGGGCTTGAGCAACGCCTTGGCCGGCTGGTCGTCCTGCTTCAGCTGGGTGAGCTTGGCGGTGTTCAGCTGGTAGACGTTCTGCGGCAGGCCGGAGTCGGTCCCGAGGTCGCCGGCGAAGGCGTTCAGCACCAGCTCGGGGGCGGCGTCGCCGGGGAACAGCGAGATCGGGCCGGTGCCGGCGAAACTCAGCGGGGCGGTCGGCAGGAAGAAGCCGGAGAAGCCCAGCTGGGTCTTGTTGCCGTCCGGGCCCACGCCGTAGTCGGAGACCTTCACCACGCCGGTCGAGGTCAGGTTGGCGTCCTGCGGCAGGAACGGCACGACGTCGTGGTAGACCACGTCGCCCTTGCCGTTGCGGACGGTGATGACCGGGGCGTAGCCGTGGCCGATCAGGTAGACCTTGCTGCCGCCGATCTCCAGCGGGTGGTTGACCTCGATCGTGCCCTTCCGCAGCTTCGACTCGTCGCTGCCCTGGTAGTACTCGACGTTCGCGGTGAACTGCCGGGCGGCGCCCATCTGGTCGCCGGTGCTCTGGAACTTCGAGGTGAAGTCGTCGAGCTTCAGGTAGAAGGGGTCGAGGTCCTGGTTGCCGTAGAACCGGGTGCCGGTGAAGTCGTCGAGCTGGGTGATGGTGTTGGAGTAGCCCTGGCCCTCGACCATCAGCTTGCCGCCGGTGCCGGAGGCCAGGCTGGCCCAGGCGAAGCCGCCGAGCAGCGCGAACAGCGACAGGTGGAACAGCAGGTTGCCGACCTCGCGCAGGTAACCCTTCTCGGCGGCCACCGAGCCGCCGGACAGGTTGGCCCGGAAGCCGCGCTTGCGCAGCAGCCGGTGGGCGGCGGCGTTCACCCGCTCCGGGTCCGCGCCGGTGCGCCAGGCCGCGTGCACCGGCATCCGGGTCAGGTTGCGCGGCGCGGCCGGCGGCTGGGAGCGCAGCACGCCGACGAACTGCCAGGTGCGCGGGATGATGCAGCCGGCCAGCGAGACGAACAGCAGGATGTAGATCGCCGAGAACCAGACCGAGCTGTAGACGTCGAACAGCTGGAGCTTCTCGTAGATCGGCGCGACCGCGGTGTGCTGCGCCTTCCAGGTCTGCACCTTGAACTGGTTCTGGCCGTTCTGCGGGATCAGCGAGCCCGGGATGGCGGCCAGCGACAGCAGGAACAGCAGGATCAGGGCGACCCGCATCGAGGTCAGCTGACGCCACATCCAGCGCGCCCAGCCGAGCACTCCTATGCCGGTCGGGCCCTCGGACTCGACCGGCGCGGTGCTCAACCGCTCGGCGGCGGCGTCCTCGTCCGGTGCCGGGGGCAGCTCGGTATCGGTCGTGGTCTTGCTCACGGTCAGATTCCGATCTGGGAGTCGCCGGTCCAGGACTGCAGTTCACTCATCCAGGAATCCCAGATCCCGGTGACGAGCAGCAGACCGACCGCGACGAGCATGCCGCCACCGATCCGCATGACGAGCGGGTAGTGCCGCTTGACCCACCCGAAGGCACCCAGCGCCCGGCGGAACGCCAGCGCGGCCACGATGAACGGTACGCCGAGGCCCAGGCAGTAGAAGGTCATCAGCAGGGCCCCGCGCGCCGCGTCCGCCTGGTTCAGCGACAGGGTCTGGACGGCGGCGAGGGTCGGGCCGATGCAGGGCGTCCAGCCGACGCCGAACACCACGCCCAGCAGCGGCGCGCCGAGCAGGCCGACGGCCGGGCGGCGGTGGGAGCGCACCTCGCGCATGCTCAGTCCGGGGACGAGGCCCATGAAGGCCAGGCCCATCACCACGGTGAGCGAGCCGAGCACGATCGAGATGGCCCGCTTGTGCTCCAGCAGGGTGTTGCCGAACTGGCCGAACAGCGCCCCGCCGGAGACGAAGACCACGGTGAAGCCGAGGATGAACAGCGTCGCCCCGAGCAGCATCCGGCCGCGCCGGGCGCCCCGGGCGTCGGCGAGGTCGGCGGCGGAGAAGCCGGTCACGTACGACAGGTAGCCGGGCACCAGCGGCAGCACGCAGGGCGAGAAGAACGACACCAGCCCGGCCGCCAGCGCGATCGGCGCCGCGGCCAGCAGCGCACCGCTCTGCACGGTGGTGAAGGTGTCCGCGAGCTGGAGTGGCGCACTCACTGCTGCTGCTCCGCGACCACCGGCTGGACGATCGACTCCAGCGCCTCCTGGGTCGTCCCGCCGACGGCGCGGGCGGCCAGCTTGCCGTCGCGGTCGACGACCAGGGTGGTCGGGATGGACTGCGGGTTGAGGCTGCCCTTGGGGAACTTCAGCAGCTGGGTGCCCGCCGGGTCGAAGATGCTCGGGAAGCTGACGCCCTGCTCCTGCTCGAAGCGGACGGCGTTGGTCTTGTCGGTGTCCCGGGTGTTGACGCCCAGGAACTGGACGCCCTTGTCCTTGTACTCGTCCGCGACGGCCTGCAGGTTCCTCGCCTCGGCCCGGCACGGCCCGCACCAGGAACCCCAGACGTTCAGCACCACGACCTTGCCGCGGTAGTCCGAGAGCTTGACCTGGTTGCCCTCGAGGGTCTCCCCGGAGACGTCCGGCGCGTCCCCGCGCTTGCCGGTGTCCG
This sequence comes from Kitasatospora sp. NPDC001683, assembly GCF_053596495.1. Taxonomy (NCBI): domain Bacteria; kingdom Bacillati; phylum Actinomycetota; class Actinomycetes; order Kitasatosporales; family Streptomycetaceae; genus Kitasatospora; species Kitasatospora sp. NPDC001683. Next base: position 46,444 of record NZ_JBSFGK010000023.1, on the reverse strand, counting down.
CCTTCGACAGGTTGGTCCCCTTGACGGTGACGAAGCCGACCTGGCCTTCGCCGCTGCTCGACGAGCCCGAGGAGGAACAGCCGGTGAGGACGAGCGCAGCGGCGGCGACTGTGGCGGCGGCTGCGGCGACACGGGGACGGGGGCGCGTCATGGCAGACATGTGAAAAGTTTCGCATGGAGTTCCAGGCGGGTTCGGGGGGGTCCTCCCTTGCGCGCCGCACCTGCTCTGACCTGCGAAGACTTCGGGTCACCCGGCGCTCGCCAGGTGACCCGAAGTCATACTTACGCACCGCTTACGGGCGTCACGCGCCGAAGCTCTTGCCCACCGGCTTGTCCCCCTTGCGACCCTTGCCGACCAGGTGCGCGGGCAGCAGGTCGCGGGCCGGCTCGCGGTAGCCGACCGAGACGATCTTGTCGCCCTCGAAGGTGAAGCTGGTCAGCGAGGCCAGCGAGCACTGCCGCTTGCGCGGGTCGTGCCAGAGCCGGCGGCGCTCGACGAAGGAGCGGACGATCCAGATCGGCAGCTGGTGGCTGACGCAGACCGCCTCGTGCCCGCGGGCGGCGTCCCGGGCTGCCCCGAGCGCGCCCATCATCCGCACCACCTGGTCGAGGTACGGCTCGCCCCAGGAAGGCTTGAACGGGTTGGTGAGGTACTTCCAGTAGCCGGGGTTGCGCAGCGAGCCGTCGCCGACGCCGAAGGTCTTGCCCTCGAAGACGTTCTCCGCCTCGATCAGCCGCTCGTCCGCCGCGACGTCCAGGCCGTGCGCCTTGGCGATCGGCGCGGCGGTCTCCTGGGCCCGGTCCAGCGGGGAGGCCACCACGTGGGTGATGTCCCGGTCGGCCAGGTCCTCGGCGACCCGGTCGGCCATCTGCCGGCCCAGCTCGGACAGGTGGTAGTCCGGCAGGCGCCCGTACAGGACGCCCTCCGGGTTGTGCACCTCACCGTGACGCATCAGGTGGACGACGGTGATCTCTTTGGCGCTCACTTCTCAACTACTCCTGGGGTGGGTTTCGGCTAGGCCGTGGCGGCGGCAGCGGCGCGCGCGGCGGCCGGCAGGGCGGCGGCGATCCGCTCGATCGCCCGCTCGTCGTGGGTCGCCGAGACGAACCAGGACTCGAAGGCGGACGGCGGCAGGTAGACGCCCTCGGCCAGCATCGCGTGGAAGAAGGCGGTGAAACGGTACGCCTCCTGGGTCCTGGCCTCGTCGTAGTTGGTGACCGCGGCCTCGGTGAAGAACACCGAGAACATGTTCCCGGCGGTCTGCAGCCGGTGCGCCACGCCCTCCTTGGTGAGCGCCTCGGAGACCAGGCCGGAGATCTCGGCGGAGACCTTGTCCACCGTCGCGTACACCTCGTCGGTGCAGCCGCGCAGCTGGGCCAGGCCGGCCGCGGTGGCGACCGGGTTCCCGGACAGGGTGCCGGCCTGGTAGACCGGGCCGGCCGGGGCCAGGTGCGCCATCACGTCGGCGCGCCCGCCGAAGGCCGCGGCCGGGAAGCCGCCGCCCATGACCTTGCCGAAGGTCAGCAGGTCCGGCGCCCAGCCCTCGTTCGCCGCCTCCAGGCCGTACCAGCCGGCCTTGGAGACGCGGAAGCCGGTCATCACCTCGTCGGAGATGAACAGCGCGCCGTTGTTCCGGCAGAGCCGGGCCAGGCCGGCGTTGAAGCCGGGCAGCGGCGGGACGACGCCCATGTTGCCGGGCGAGGCCTCGGTGATCACGCAGGCGATCTCGCCCGGGTGAGCGGCGAAGGCCTGCTCGACGGCGGCCAGGTCGTTGTACGGCAGCACGATGGTGTCGCCGGCCTGGGCGCCGGTGACACCCGGGGTGTCCGGCAGGCCGAAGGTCGCCACGCCGGAACCGGCGGCGGCCAGCAGCGCGTCCACGTGACCGTGGTAGCAGCCGGCGAACTTGACCACCTTCGCCCGGCCGGTGAAGCCGCGGGCGAGCCGGATCGCGGACATGGTGGCCTCGGTGCCGGAGGAGACCAGGCGGACCTGCTCGACCGGGGCGACCCGGGCGACGATCTCCTCGGCGAGCTCGACCTCGCCCTGACCGGGCGTACCGAAGGAGGTGCCGAGGGCGACGGCCCGCTGGACGGCGTCGATCACGGCGGGGTTCGCGTGGCCGAGGATCATCGGACCCCACGAGCACACCAGGTCGACGTACTCACGGCCGTCGGCGTCGGTGAGGTAGGGGCCGGTGCCGGACACCATGAAGCGCGGCGTACCGCCGACCGCGCGGAAGGCGCGCACCGGGGAGTTGACGCCGCCGGGCGTGACCACGGAGGCGCGATCGAACAGCGACTGGGACTGGGGGGCTTCGTAGGGGTAGCTCACGGAAGACATGGTCTCAAATCGTGTCCTTGAGCTCTGCATGTCCGGCCCGATCATCTGGAACGATGATCCGGGCACCGATGTCTGTACGGTTGTCCGTGACGGTTGTCCGTGGCGGTCGCGTACGGGCGGGGCCGATGGCTGTTCCGGAGCACGGACCAGTCAGACTGTGTGCCCAGGGCGCGCGAGCGCTCCGGTCGGGTGCAGGGGTGTGGAGAGGACTGCCGCCTACCGCGAGTGGGTACGGCGGCGCATGACGGGTAAGGAGCACGTCCGGTGGGCGCCGGGCGTGCGGGGGTCTGTCGATTCCGGCGAATTCCGGTGAGGATGGTCCGAGTGTCCGAGGCGCAGGACGGCTTCGACGAGGCGGCGGGTGGCTCCCGCAGGCCCGCCGAAACCGCACGCGGGGGTACGGGAGCGGGTACGGGTCGTGGTCGTCGCGGTGGCGAGAGGCGGGGTGAGGGACGCGTGGGGGTGACCTACAAGTACTTCGGCGCACCGGACCGCGCGACCGCCGCCAGAGTCCCCACCGCCCTCGGTCCGGGGGGCCTCGGCCTGGACGCCGGCGAACTCGGCTCGCTGGGGCGGCTCGGCGACCTGATGGAGACCAGCGGCTCCCCCACCGGCCACCTCTCCACCAAGATCAAGCCGGAGACCATGAGCGCCATGGTCCTCACCGGCATCCAGGGCGTCCCGCTGCACCAGGTGCCGCCGCTGGAGCTCGTCGTGCTGCACCCCGACTACGCCGTCGTCCAACTCCCCCACAACGTGGTCGAACCGCTCCGCAAGGCGGACGAGACGGAACTCGGCGCCGCCGCCTTCATCTGGTCCACCGTCCCCGACCGCCGCGGTCCGCGCGACGCCTTCGTGATCTACACGATGCTGCACGAGTGGCAGGACTTCGCGAACCGGCTGCACGAGGCCGGGCACCAGCTGTACTGCCTCGTCTGGCCGTGACGGGCGGAGGTCGGGGCGGCGACTCCTGACCGGCCGTCAACCACGATCCGTCGGGCGACGGCGAGCGCCCGCGACCGGATGTCACACTCGGCGCCGCCCGGGACTCTTAGGAGCGACGACCCCGCAGGAGGACTGACGCATGCCCATCCAGCCGACGAGTGACTCGCCGACCGCCGCGTTCACCGAGCACCGTGAACTGCTCTTCTCGGTCGTCTACAACCTGCTCGGAAGCATCGCGGACACCGAGGACGTCCTCCAGGAGACCTGGATGTCCTGGACGAAGCGGCACGAACAGGCGGAGACGGTGCAGATCGAGAACCCACGCGCCTACCTCGTCCGGATCGCCGTCAACCGGGCGCTCGCCCGGCAGACGACCATGACCCGGCGCCGCGAGGTCTACGTCGGCCCCTGGCTGCCCGAGCCCGTGGTCAGCAGGTGCGTCGACACCCCGTCGGCCACGGACGCCGCGGCTCCGGCCCTGCAGGCCGAAGCCGTCTCGATGGCGATGCTGGTCGTACTGGAGACCCTGACCCCGCTGGAGCGGGCGGTGTTCGTCCTGCACGAGGTGTTCGACTACGCCCACACCGAGATCGCCGGCATCCTCGGACGCACCCCCTCGGCGATCCGCCAGTTGTCCCACCGTGCCCGCGAGCACGTCCACGCCCGACGGCCGCGCTTCCAGACGGACCCGCGGATACGCCGGCAGGTGACCGAGCAGTTCCTCGCGGCCGCGCTCGGCGGCGATCTGGCGACGCTGCTGCAGTTGCTGGCGCCCGACGTCACGATGTGGACCGACGGCGGCGGCAAGGCGCGGGCGGCGGGGCTCCGCCCGATCCTGGGGCGCGACAAGGTCGCCCGGTTGCTCGCGTCAGTCGCCTCCCGCCCCCCGAAGGGGCTGGACATCCGCTACCGGCACGTCAACGGCGATCCGTCCGCCCTGCTCTTCTCGGACGGCGCACCGTACGCCGTACTCGTCATCGAACTGACCCCGGTGGGGGACCAGGTCATCGGCGTCTACGCCGTGACCAATCCGGACAAGCTCAACCACGTGGACTGAGCAACCGTGGAAAACACGAAAAAGCCGGGCGGAACAGGGGTGCCCCTGTTCCGCCCGGCGGCTTCGTTGCCCATCGATCGTTATGCGACACAAACCCCGTCGATGGAGACCTTCTCCAGTACGTGCGGGTAGGCGACCATACCGTCCGGATAGGCGGAGGATGCCTTCTTGAAATTCGGGTTGTTGAATGCCTCGAGGAGCGCCTCGGTGGACTGCCACACCGCGATGTTCACCAGTGTGTGGCTATTGCCCGTACCGCGGTGCAGCTGCGTCGAGATGAATCCCGGACAGCTCTTCATGAACTTGGCATCGCCCTCCCAGATGGCCAGCACCTCCTCCATCTTCCCCTCGGGAACGATGAAGGTGTTGATGAGCACGATGGGGCCGGTCTTCTCCTGGAGCTGCGACATGAAGTCCGTCGACTTGTCCAGCTGGTCGATCCTGATCACCGGTGATTCGCCTTCCGATTCGGAGTACAGCAGGAGAACAGCAGTGTGCGGAAACGTGCCGGAAAAACGCCTCGCCCGCTGCCCCGGGGGTAGGCAGCGGGCGAGGCGGAACCATCAGGCGAACACGCCTGAGTGGTCGGCGACCCACTCGGCGAACGGCCGGGCCGGCTTCCCGGTGACCGCCTCGACACCGGTGCCCACGTGCGCCTCACGGCCCACCGACTCCGCCTGGAGGGCCAGGATCGAGTCGGCGATGGGCTTGGGGGTGCCCTGCGCGAGGATGGCCTGGAGCGCCTGCTCCGGGGAGAGCTCCTCGAAGCGCACCGGGCGGTCCAGCACCTGGGCGATGATCTCCACCATCTCGACCCGGGTCAGCGACTTCGGGCCGGTCAGCGAATAGGTCGCACTGAGGTGCTCGTCGGTCAGCAGGGCGCGCACGGCGGTGGCCGCGATGTCCCGCTCGTGGATGGGCGCCGTGGTGCCGTGGCCGTACGGAGCCCGGACCACGCCGGTCGCGCGGATCTGCGGACCCCAGAGCCCGATCAGGTTGGTGGCGAACTCACCCGCGCGCAGGATCGTCCACTCCAGCCCGGAGGCGACGACCGTCTCCTCGATCTGCTTGTGCCAGGCGGCGATCGAGTCGGTCTGCTCGGCGACGCCGTCGACGACGACGTCGGAGGAGAGCATCACGACGCGCTTGACGCCACGCTCACGCGCGAGCTCCAGCAGACCGGCGGTCGAACCGCCCACCGCCGCCGGGTTGAGGAAGAGGCCGGAGACCCCGGAAAGGGCCTCGGCGAGGGATTCCGGGGAACTCGGGTCACCACTGACGACCTCGACGCCTTCCGGGAACTCCGCCGACTCCGGATTGCGCGTGACCGCGCGCACCGGAACGCCCTCCTCGACCAGGTGCTCGACCAGCGCACGACCGACATTTCCGGTTGCACCGGTGATCAGAAACATGAATCCTCCTTGGCTGTACGTCAATCCATCATTGCTGCACGGAAGTTCAGTCATACCGATGCTACAGCCCGAAGAGGCTCACCCGTCCATGATTGGATGAAAAGGGCTCGGCTCATCCTCGAGAGCTCCCATCGAGCCCCGGAAGAAAATCAACGGATCGTGGTTCCGTCGGGGCTCCCCCAGCTCCACCACCTCACCCATGAAGATGGTGTGGTCGCCGCCGTCGAATTCGTTCACGAGCCGACAGGAGAGATAGGCGAGCGCCTCACTGAGAACCGGAAGACCGTGCTCCGAACGATGGTGCGCCACATCGTCGAAGTTCGCGGTCCGACGCCCCGCGAACGCCCAGGCCAGTTCCTCCTGGCGACCGGTGAGGAAGTTCACCACGAACCCGCCCGAGCGCTGCACCACTTCCCGGATGCGTGAATCCCGGTGCAAGCAGAACAGCACCAGCGGCGGGTCGAGCGAGACCGAGGTGAACGAGTTGACGGTGGTGCCGACCATCCCCTCCCGGTCACCACTGGTGATCACGGTCACGCCAGTGACGAAGAGTCCGCAGGCGTCGCGCAACGCCCTGGGCGCGATCGGCCGGGCCGGCGCCGGCGACTGTTGCGATGGAACCACGAGGAGGCCCCTTTCTCCCTCCGCACGACCGCCAGTCGAGCCGGTCGACCGGAGAGTCGCTGCTAGATACGGGTTTCGGTCAGATCTCGTCGCCGGCTCGGGAGCGGTTCGGGCTCCAGGACGGGCGGGCCGACCGGCAGGAGCGGACCGGCCAGGGCGGTGGTGAGGAGCGCCATGATCACCATCATGGTGAACATCTGGCCGTCCAACACTCCCAGGCTCGCTGCGGCGTTGAGGATGATCAGCTCGGTCAGGCCCCTGGTGTTCATGAGCAGTCCGAGCGTTCTGGACTCCGCCCAGGACAGGCCGAAGAACTTGGCCGGCACCAGCGCACCCAGCAGCTTTCCCGCGCAGGCCACCGCGACGATCAGCGTCAACTCCAGGTACTGGTAGGCGCCCAGTCCTCCGATGTCGACCCCGAGGCCGATGACGACGAAGTAGACCGGCAGCAGCAGCGTGCTGACGTGCTCCAGCGGCGGGTGGAGCCGTTCCTTCAGCAGGTGCGCCGGCTCCCTGGGCATCACGAAGCCGAAGAGGAACGCCCCGAAGATCGCGTGGATGCCGATCCAGGTGGTGAGCCAGGACGAGAGGAACACCCCGGCGCACAGGAGGAGCAGGAGCGGCCGCCACTGCTGCCGGGCCACCAGCCGTCCCACCAAGCCGGCCAGGAGTGGCCGGACGACCAGGAACATCAACGCCACGTACACCGCGCTGAGCAGCCCGACCTGCAGCAGGCGGCCGTTCCCGTCGGCGGTCGCCAGCGCCGACACGTAGGCCAGCAGGCACCAGGCGAGCAGATCGTCGACAGCCGCACTGGCCAGGGCCAGCACGCCCACTCTGGTGTGGCTCAGCCGGTTGTCCTTGAGGATCCTGGCCAGCACCGGGAACGCCGTCACCGACATCGCCGTGCCCATGAACATGGCGAACGCGGTGAACGAGATGGGGCGTCCGTCCGTCTCGTGGTGGTTGCGGTACAGCACGGACGCGATCGCGGTCCCGCAGGCGAAGGCGAATCCGACGGAGGTCAGCGAGACCATCGTCGCCGTCCCCTTGTGCGGTCTCAGCAGGTTCTTGTCGAACTCCCAGCCCACCATGAACATGAAGAGCATCAGACCCACCTGCGCCACCGCGTTGAGGAGCGGACGGACCTCGGCGGGAAAGAGCCGGTGCGGCAGGTCCCCCGGCAGGTGCCCGAGCAGGCTGGGCCCGAGCGCGATTCCGGCGACGATCTCGCCGATCACCACCGGCTGCCGGAACCGGGTGGCCAGTCTTCCGAACACCAGACCGGTCAGCAGGACCGCCGCGGCCCCGGCCAGCATGGTGGCGAGGTGCAGGTCGGCTGCTGTCGCTGGGCTCTTCATCAACGTCCCCCTCCCCGTAGCCGGTGCGATCAGTCGGTGGGCGTCAGCACGACGATCGGGAACAGACGGCCGGTCTTGGTCTCGAACTTGCCGTAGAGCGGGAAGATGTCGACCATCCGCTTCCAGAGCCGGTCGCGCTCGGCGCCGGCCGGCAGTTCCCTCGCCGTCACCTTGAACTTGTGCCGGCCCACCTCGACCACCGCGTCGGGGATGGCCCGCAGGTTCAGCGCCCAGGCCGGGTGCACCGGCTCCCCGCCGTAAGCACCGCAGATGATGTAGCGGTCTCCGTCGGGCACGTAGCCCAGGGCGCTGGTACGAGCGATGCCGGTCTTCCGGCCGCGGGTCGTGATCAGGAGGACCGGCAGCTCGCCGAAGCGGCCGGCGACCTTTCCGCCGCTGGCCCGGTAGACGGCCACGTTGGCGCGCACGATGGCCCGGTTGACCAGCCGCTGCGCCTTGGACGGCGGTTTCTTCCGGTCGTTGGGCCCGATCAGCTTCTTCTCCGTGTCCTGCACGACCTCAGTTCCTCTCCTGATCGGGGAAGGCCACGATGCGGTGGCGGGTCGCGAGTTCCTGCATCTGCGACCAGTCCGCCGGCGGATCCTGCTTCATCAGCGTGCTGAGTTCCTCGAAGAACCGCTCGATCCCGCCCGGGGTGGTGACGCAGAGCATCCTGCCGGGCTCGTCGAGGGTGTTGCGGAAGGCGTGGACCACCCCGCGGGGGCCGTAGACCACGGTGCCGGCGGGCGCCCGGTGGACCACGTCGCCCAGGTGGATCTCGAACTCGCCCTCGACGATGTAGAACGCCTCGTCCGTGTCCTCGTGGACGTGGAAGTGCGAGCCCTGGCCCGCGGGAACGGTCACCTCGTAGAACGAGTACTGGCCGCCCGTGTCCTCGCTGCGCAGCAGGAAGCGACCGGCCTCCTCGCCGGACCAGGTGATCGGCTCGACCTCGTCCGAGTGGACGACCCGGCCGGGGGACGTGGTCATCGTGTGCTCCTCTCCATGGTTGGCCGGATCCGTGGCCGGCACCGTCAGCTGATGCTCTGTGCGAAGGAGAAGGCGCCGTACGGGTCGTACTTGGCCTTGATCGCGGCGAGCTTCGGGTAGTTCTCGGCGTAGTAGGCGGTCCGCCAGTCGGTGAGCGCCGGGTCGATGAAGTTCTGGTACGACTCGCCGTTCGAGTACGGGCTGATCGCGTTGAACCCAGTAGTCGCCCACTGCCGCGCGGCGGCCGCCGTCGTGTCGGCGACCGGGGCGGTGGCGACCGATCCGACGTAGTTGACCAGGTACAGGCTGTCCCGGTGCACGTACGCGGTCTGGGTGCGGCTCAGGTCGTTGACCGCACCGCCCAGCGCGATCACCTGGAGCCGGTAGCTCGGTCCGGCCTGGCGTCCGGTGTCGAAGACCGCGACGGCCGCCTCCCAGACGCTGCGGTCCACCGGCCCGGAGAACATCCGGTTCCGCTCGACGCCGAACGGGTGCCGCGGCAGGACGCCCTGGCTGGTCGCCCCGATCCGGTGGCACTGGGCCACGGTGTCCGTGGCGCAGCCGTAGAACCCCATCATCAGCGCCTGGTACGGGACCACGGAGGTCTGCTGCCCGGTCGGCGTCGCGATCATCGAAATCAGCCGGGTGACCTCGGAGTTGAGTTCGGTGGTGGTTCCGGCCGACACCAACAGGACCGCGACGGTCGGCGTGTTGGTCGCAGCGGCGTCGTCCAGGTTGATGCTGACCGCCCCGCTGATGGTGCGCGGCGCGGACACCAGCCAGCGCGTGAAGCCGTCCAGGGTGTCGACCGCGTGGTCGTAGCTCCAGGTCAGGCTGGCGACGGCCAGCTGGGTCAGCGCGGTGGGCTGCACGGTGTACGAGGTGACGATGCCGAAGTTGCCGCCGCCACCGCCCTTCAGGGCCCACAGGAGGTCGCTGTTCTGGCTCGCGGAGGCGGTGACCTGGCTACCGTCGGCCAGCACGACCTGCGCCGAGGTGATGCTGTCGCAACCGAGGCCCAGTGGACGGGTCAGCATGCCGATGCCGCCGCCCTGGAGGTAGCCGCCCGCCGCGACCGTGGGGCACATCCCGCCCGCCAACGCCAGCCCGGCCGGGGCCAGGCCGTTGGTGATGTCGACCAGTTCGGCGCCGGGGCCGATCGTCGCGCTCGTCCCGGACACCGTGACCGAGTTGAGCCCGGAGACGTCGATGACCAGTCCCGGGGTGGTCGAGTACCCGCCCAGGCTGTGGCCACCGCTGCGGACCGAGAACGGCATCGCGTTGCTCTGGGCGAACCGCAGGCAGGCCGCCGCGTCGGCCGGACTCGCGCAGTAGGCGATGGCCCGCGGGTTGATGATGTCGTACTGCATCAGGTCCAGCTGCTTGGCCGTCCCGTAGTTCGCGCTGGACGGCAGCACGAGCTGCCCCTGGAGGGACGACGCGAGCCTGCTCCACTGGGGGCAGGCGGTGTCGGCGAACACCCCCTTCGGATCCAGTGCCGTCAGGGCGATGGCGGCGGCCGTGGCTTCCAGGACGCTTCTTCGTCTGATCATGGTGGTTCCCCCGTGCTTGGTGGTTCGGTCGGCGTTCGGCGGTGCCTGCGGGTCAGAGCAGCTTCTTGCCCTTGGCGGTGGCCCTGATCAGGCCGCGCAGGTTCTCGTCGCCCAGCTCGCGCATCTCGGGCGGGCCCTGTCGCGTCGCCCAGTGCATGAACTTGATCATGGTCATGGTGGTCGGGGCGATGAAGCGCTTTCGCGGATCCTTCCAACCGAAGGTCGGATTCACGATGTCCGAGTCCTGGAGGAGGCGGAAGACGATGTTCGCCGCCTCGTCTCCGTCCAGCTCCCCGACCTCGTACTTCTCGCAGGTTTCCGCGGTGGCCTCCAGCAGCGCCTTGAGCTTGTCGCTCTCGGGCCACCAGAGCCCGGTGTGCGGAGCGTTCTCCAGGTCGATGAAGTGCTGCGGGTTCTTGTTGTCGAGTTGGAACCGGAGCCGCGCCCGGGTCAGCCGCATCACGCCCGGGGTGATCAGGGCGCCCCAGACCCGGAACACCGCGTTCCACAGCTTGAAGTGCGAGAACGAGATGAACGAGCTGTTGACCAGCATGTCGTTGAAGTGCAGGAGTCCGCGTTCCAGCTCGTCGACGTACTCGAACCGCTCGACCGCGAAGTCGTCGTCCTTGAGCGCGTCGAGGATGCGGTAGCTGAGCGCGTTGACGACCTCGAAGGTGTTGGACAGGCCGCGCGAGTAGAGCGGGTCGATGAAGCCGGCCGCGTGCGACATCAGGCACCAGCGATGGCCGATCGAATGCGTCGAGGAGTACTGCAGACGATCGGTCGAGACCCACTCGCGCACCCGGTGCGCCCCCGCGAACTGGCGCTTCACCGCCGGGAACATGTCCAGGTAGCGGTTGAACTCCTCCTCCGGCGTGAGATCGGCCGGCTTCGGGTAAACGCGCTCGTCGAAGGTGAGACCGACGCTGCAGAGCGGGTTGCGGGAGTCCTTGTAGTTGTCGAACGGGATGATCCAGAACCAGCCCCGGTCGATCAGGTGGTGCATCGTCCCGTTGTGCCACGGCACCGGCGGGCGCAGCTCGGCCGGGTGCCGGCTCACGTCGTCGAAGGGCTTGATGCCGACGTAGTGGGTGAACAGCGAACGCGAGTGGTGGTTGAACCTGGCAGGGGTCTCGCGCAGTTGGAACTTCTCGGCGAGCAGCGAGCGGAACCCGCTCGCGTCGATCAGGAACTTCGCCCGGAACGCCTCGCCGTTCTGCCCGGTGACGGTCACGCCGTCGTCGTCGAAGGCCAGGTCGGCGGCCCGCCAGTTCTGCCGGGTCGTGCAGCCGTACCGGGCCGCGACGTGGAACATGTAGGAGTCGCTGTCCTGACGGAACAGGTGCGCGGCTTGGGAGAGCAGCTTCGGGAGGACCAGCTGGGTGGCCTCGCGGGGATCGGGCTCCTGGTCGGGACGGTGCAGCATGAAGCCGAAGTGCTGCTTGGTACCGAAGTGCGGGCCGATGTCCCGGGTGGTGGCCTGCACGCTGAGCAGGCTCTTGATCTCGGGAACGTCGTAGCGGTCCGCCAGGATGTGCAGCCATTCGACGAGCTGCGGGGTCATCGACTCACCGACCGCGAACCGCGGATGCGCGGCCGCGTCGGCCAGCACGACCTTGGCACCGTTGCGGGCCAGGATCGCCGCGCTCACGGAGCCCGCCAGACCCGAGCCCAGGACGAAAACGTCACAGTGCTGGACCTTGCCGGAGTCCCGAGGTGCTGCCGGAACCTTGCTGGGCATGATCGGACCTCTCCTTCGAATGGCTGTGTGGTGTCTCGATGCGTGCACTGGGGCGTGACACGCCTCAGGCGTCCGGCGTGCCGAACCAGCGCCGCAGTGCCGGCCCCGGGTCGGCGACCGCGTCACCGGCCCACGCCAGATGACCGTCCGGACGCAGCAGCAACGTGGCTTCCGGAGCGGGCGAGTCCGGTGCGGCCACGGCCGCGACCAGACGGACGCGGCCCGGCCAGCCGGCGGTCGTCCGCTCCAGCTCCGTCCGACGCCGCGGATCGCCGGACAGGTCCAGCAGCACGCCCCGGGCGGGGCGCAGCAACTCGGTGGTACTGGTGGAGCCGTCCGGCGTGACGAGGTCGAGGTGCGGCACGCGCCGGCCTTCGAACGGCTCCCCTTCGTCTCCGTACCGGATGTCCAGGCCGCTGATGACGCTGCCGAGGTGGGCCCGGACCCGGTCGTACGCGAGGAGCTCGGCGGTGACCGCGCGGACCGCGTCGACCTCCGGGCCGCCGAGCAGCAGCTGCGTCTGGGCCTCGATGGCGGACAGCACCCGGCTCCCGACCGGGTGCCGTTCGCCGTGGTACGTGTCGAGCAGCCCGGCCGGCGCCCTGCCGCCGACCTCGGCGGCGAGCTTCCACCCGAGGTTCACGGCGTCCTGCAGACCCACGTTGAGGGCCTGTCCACCCACCGGCATCTGCCGGTGGGCCGCGTCCCCGGCCAGCAGAACCCGTCCACGGCGGTACTCCGCCGCCTGGCGGGCGGTGTTGCCGAAGGCGTTCAGCCACAGCGGCACGCCGCCGCTGATGTCCTCTCCCGTCACCGCGGCCCAGCTCCCGACCAGTTCCGCGTACGAGGGCTCCGCCGTGCGCTCGGCCGCGGGGCGCCCGAACTCGTGGACCATGATCCGGGTGATGCCGTCCGGGCGACGGGCTGCGATGGCGAGCCCCGCCGGCGTCCTCTCGAAGCGCCGGTTCGGCACCTCGATGCCGGCCACGTCCGCCCGGAGCAGTTCCCGAGTGGCGTCGGTGCCGGGGAAGGCGAATCCGGCCAGTCCGCGCACGGTGCTGTGCTCCCCGTCGCAGCCGACCAGGAACTCGCCGGTGAGCGTGCCCGGGCCCGCCTCGGTGACGTACTCGACCTCGACCCGCTCGTCCACCTCTCGGACGGCCCGGACCTCGTGGCCACGCCTGAGTTCCGCGCCCAGTCCGAGCGCCCAGGAGGCCAGCAGTTCCTCCAGACGGGTCTGCGGGACCTTCCACTGCCCCCGGTAGCGGGTCGGCGGGCCGCTCAGTTCCATGGGCAGCCCGCCGAAGTGCCCCAGCACGTCGCACGCCGGGTTGCCGAGCGGCTCCACCAGCCCGCGGTGGTCGAGCAGTTCCATGGTGCGGGCGTGGAGGGTGGAGGCCCGGGACTCCGTGGTCGGTGCGATCAGCCGCTCCAGCACGACCACCTCGGCGCCGCCGAGCCGAAGCTCCCCGGCCAGCAGCAGGCCGACCGGCCCGGCACCGACCACGATGACCTGGGTGTCCACGTCAGCGAAGTCCTTCGGCGTGGTCCTTGGCCAGACCGAGGGTCGCCCTGCTGTTGGCACCGAGCGCGTTGCGGACGAACTCCCGGGCCCGGGCCAAGTCGGCCTCCGCACCGAGGACCTCGGCGATCCTCTCGCTGTTGATCACCACGGTGTGCTGGGAGGTGGCCCGCACGCCGTCGCCGTCCTCCTCCAGCACCCACCGGCCGGTGTGCAGGGTCATCAGGGCCGGCAGGGTGATCTGCTTGTAGACGATCCGCTCGTTGGGGAAGCAGACCCGCACGGACTTGGTGGTGTGGGTCGACCCGTCCTTCGTCCGGGTGTCCATCTCCAGGAGCTGCAGACCGGGCGAGGGCTCCTGGAAGTCGACCCGCGCCACGTGCGGCAGCCGCTGCTGCCAGTGCTGGGCCTCGTTGAGGAAGTCGTAGACGTCCTTGGCCGAGCCGTCGATCCGCACGGTGTCCTCGAAGGACAGGAGCCGGTCCTGCGCTCCCGTCATGAGCTCGGCGTTCGCCTTGAGGGCGATGAGCTCCGAGCGGGAGTTGCGGTCCACCGCCTGGTCGATCCAGGTCAGACCGGCCGGATCGTCGTCCACTGCGCGGTAATCGTGCAGCAACCGGACCCGGCACTCGTCGGCCGAGATCGGCTCGATGACCCAGGCGCCGCCCATCGCGGCGACCGGGGCGGCCGAGACCTCCTGGCGGAAGTCGATCCGCAGCGCCTCACGGTCGAGGGAGCGGCGGGAGACCCAGCTCTTGGCGTCACCGTTGACGGTGGCCCAGATCCGGATGCGCTCCTCGGCAGCGCCCTGTTCCAGGACTTCGACGTGGACGGTCGGCGGAAAGAGCTGCGGCCAGTTCGCCACGCCCGCGATGAGCTGGTAGACGTCGCCGGCGGGGGCTCGCACGGTGGTCTCGTGCGTCACTTCGCGAAGGCCGGGCTGCGCCATGATGTCCTCCTTGTTCCGGTGGTTTCCGCTGCTCAGAAGTTGCCGAGCCCACCGCAGACGTTGATCGCCTGGGCCGTGATCGAGGCGGCCGTGTCGGTGGCGAGGTAACCGACGAGTCCGGCGACCTCCTCGGGGGTGGAGTACCGGCCGAGCGGGATCTTCGCCTGGAACCGCTGCAGGATGGTGTCCGGCGTGGTGTCGTACGCCGCCGCGTAGCCCTCACGGACGCGCTGCGCCATCGGGGTCTCGACGTAGCCGGGGCAGACCGCGTTCACGGTGATCCCGGTCGGCGCCAGCTCGTTGCCGACGGCCTTGGTGAAACCGACCACACCGTGCTTGGAGGCCGAGTAGGGGGCACCCAGCACGACTCCCTGCTTCCCGGCGGTGGAGGCGATGTTGATGATCCGCCCGTGCCCGCGCGCCAGCATGCCGCCGGCCTCGAGCACCTCGCGCGTCATCAGGAAGACGCTGGTCAGATTGGTCTGCAGGACGTCGAGCCAGAGCTCGTCCTCGAGCTTCGCCGTGGGGCCGCCGCCGCTGCGCCCGGCGTTGTTGACGAGCACGTCGACCCGGCCGAAGCGGTCGACGGCGCCGGCGACGAAGGCCTTGACCTGCGCGGTGTCCCGGACGTCACACACCGTCCCGTCGACCTCGAAGCCCTCCTCGGACAGCTCCTTGACCGTGGCCCGCACGGCGTCGGCCGAGCGCGCACAGATGTACACACGGTGCCCCTGTTCGGCCAGTTGCCTGGCCGAGGCGCGTCCGATGCCGCTGGTCGCTCCGGTGACCAGGGCTACCCGTCGTTCCTCCAACGCCATGTCCTCTCCTCGAAAGCCCGGTTCCTGCGGGTGGATCAGTCCGGTTCCGCCAGGGTGGGCGGCCCGGCTCGGTCACGCCGTACGAGCCGCGGCCAGTTGCTCGTTGACGGCCGCGATCAGCGCCCGGGGGCCCGGGGAGTCGCTCAGCGTGTTGTCGTCGAGGCGGATCCCGAAGATCTGCTCGATGCGGCTTCCGGTCTCCAGCAGGGCGAGCGAGTCGTAGCCGAGCTCGTCGAAGGCGAGGTCGAGGATGTCGCCGTCGAGGTCGACGCCCTCCTGCTGCCCGGCTGCCTCCCGCAGAATGCGGCGAAGGTCGTCGATGGTGAGTTCCTGCACTGCCGTCTCCTTTCGTTCTCGGTGTGAGGCGGTGGATCCGTCAGTCGGCTGCGCGACGGACCACCATCGCGGAGTTGAAACCCCCGTGGCCGCGGGCCACCACAAGGGCGGCGCCCACCGGCAAGACCCGGGGCTCGTCGATGACCAGGTCCAGCGCGTAGTCCCCGGACGGGTCGACGTTGGTGGTGGGCGGGATCAGCCCGTCCCGGATGGACAACAGTGCGGCGGCGAGGTCCAACGAGGCCGCACCGGCATGCAGTCGACCGGTCATCGTCTTCGGCGCCGTGACCGGCACCCCTCGCGGACCGAAGACCGCACTCAGGGCATCGGCCTCGATCCGGTCGAGTTCAGGCACCCCCGCCGCATCCGCGAACACCACGTCGATCTGATCTGGCGTCATCTCTGCTTGGGACAGCGCCCGTTCGATGGCGCGCTGCAGCCCGGGGGCACGGCCACTGCCGGGCTTGGGGTCGAAGGTCGAACCGTGGCCGGCGATCTCGCCGTAGATCCGGACACCTCGCGCCCGGGCGGTCGCCGCGTCCTCCAGGACGAGCATCGCCCCGCCCTCACCGGAGACATGACCGGCGGCTTCGGCGTCGAAGGGCCGGTAGGCCCGGTCCGGTTCGTCGCTGGTGCTCAGTCGCCCGCCGGCCAGTTGGGCGACCCAACCCCACGGGCAGATCGAACCGTCCACGCCGCCGGTCAGCACCAGGCGGGTGCCGTTGCGGATCTGGCGGCCGGCTTGAGCCACCACGTCCAGGCCGCCCGCCTGGTCGGACACCAGCACGCTGCCCGGCCCGCGCATCCCGTGCCGGATCGAGATCTGGCCGGTGTTCACCGCGTAGAACCAGGCGAACGACTGGTACGCGCTCACGTACTGGCCGCCCTTGCTCCACAGGTTCTTCAGCTCGCCCTGGCCGAACTCGAACCCACCGGCCGAGCTGGCGGTCACCACTCCCAGGTCGAACCGGGCCCACTCTTCGGGCCGCACCTCGGCGTCCGCCAGAGCCCAGTCCGAGGCGACCAAGGCCAGTTGGGTCATCCGATCGGTCTGCGGAAGCAGCCGACTCGGCAGGTGGTCCTCCGGCACGAACCCGGACACCTCCCCGGCCAGCCGGGCCGGGTAGCCCTCCGCGTCGAACCTCGTGATGGCCGCGAGGCCGCTGATCCCCTCCCGCGTCGCGGCCCAGTACTCCTCCGTGCCGAGGCCGTTCGGCGCGGTGATGCCCAGTCCCGTCACCACTGGCGTCGCGTTCATCCCGCCCTCCTCAATGCCATCGCACTCTGGAACCCTCCGAAGCCGCTGCCGACCGTCAGCACGGAGTCCGTCCGGTGCTCCCGGGCGTGCAGCGGGACGTAGTCCAGGTCGCACTCGGGGTCTGCGGTGTGCAGGTTCGCCGTCGGAGGCACGACGTTGTTCTCGATCGCGAGCGCGCAGGCCGCGATCTCGATGGCCCCGATGGCGCCCAGCGAGTGCCCGATCATCGACTTGATCGAACTCACCGGGACCCGGTAGGCGTGATCACCCAGGCTGTGCTTGAAGGCGGCCGTCTCGTGCCGGTCGTTCTGCTTGGTCCCGGAGCCGTGCGCGTTGACGTAGTCGATCTCCTCCGGGTTCAGCTGCGCCTGGTCCAGTGCCACCCGGATCGCTTCGGCCATCTCCCGACCGTCCGCGCGCAATCCGGTCATGTGGAAGGCGTTGCAGCGAGTGGCGAAGCCGGACACCTCGGCGTAGATGTGCGCTCCGCGCCGCTTGGCCCGCTCGTACTCCTCCAGGACGAACATGGCGGCGCCCTCGCCGAGCACGAAGCCGTTGCGGCTGCGGTCGAAGGGCCGCGAGGCATGTTCCGGATCGTCGTTGCGCGGCGTCGTGGCCTTGATCGCGTCGAAGCAGGCCACCGTGATCGGGGAGATCGGGGCGTCCGAGGCGCCGGCGAACATGATGTCGGCGGTGCCCTCGCGAATCAGCTCGGTCGCGTAACCGACCGTATCCAGCCCCGAGGTGCAGCCGGTGGACACCACCGTCGCCGGGCCCTCGGCGCCCACCGCCCAGGCCACCTCACGTGCGAAGGAACTCGGCACGAGGTAGTCGTAGAGGTGCGGAACCGCGTAGGTGTGATCGACCAGGTCGAGTCGGCCGCTGTCGCTGACCACCCGGTACTCCCGGTCCAGCCCCGTGGTGGCGCCGACGGCGCTGCCCACGCTGACCCCGGTCCGGTAGGGGTCCAGCTCCGAGGATTCGAGCCCGCTGTCGGCCAGCGCCTCGGCGGCGGCCACCACGGCGAACTGTGCGGCCCGGTCCATCCGGCGGATCTCCTGCGCGCCGAGACCGTGCGCCTCGGCGTCGAAGTCGATCTCGCCCGCCACCCGGGAACGGAACGGTGACGGATCGAAGAACGTGATCCCCCGGGTGGCGGTACGGCCTTCGCTCAGCAGGCTCCAGAAGTTCTTGACTCCGACTCCACCCGGTGCCAGAACGCCGACCCCGGTTATCACTACTCGCCGCCTCATCGGCGCATCCCCTCTGAATAGCGCTGGTCAGGAATTCTTGGACCAGGTGTAGAAGCGCGTCGCCATGGCGTCGGCCGGCGATCGCCAGGTCTCCGGGTCGTAAGCCCCGATGTACGGCTTGAGGTCCTCGCTCACGTTCACGAAGAGCGGATTGTTCTTGGCCGCCTCGATCGCCGACCCGCCGTTATCCGAATCGAAGTCCTGTAGGTGGAAGTAGAGGCCACGGTAGAAGAAGAGCTGGCGTCGCCGGGTCCCCATGAGATCCGGCATCTCGGTCCGGTCGAACTCCCGGAAGATCTCCGCGACATCGCCGCTTGCGGACGGATCCATCCGGGCCACGATCAGCGTGCTGTGCATGAGCAGTCTCCCTCGTGAATGCGGTTCAGGTTTCCGCGTACTCAGGCGGCGGCGCCGAACCAGCGGTTCAGTCCGTCGGTCAGTGCGCCACCGTCCGGCGCCGCCCAGGCGACGTAGCCGTCGGGACGGACCAGCAGTGCCGTCGTCCCGGCGAGCGGGCCCTCGTCGGAGGGTTCGGCCGGTACGCAGCTGATGATGTCGATGCGGTCGGCCCAGGGCTTCGCGGACAGCTGCAGGTCGGCGTCGCCGCCGAGGTCGATGAGGACCCCGCGCCCCGCGTGCAGGAGTTCCACCGTGCCGGTGCGGCCGCGCGGCCCCACCAGTTCCCGGGGCGGGACCCGTCGGCCGAGGAGTGGATGACCGCCGTCGCCGACCTGGTAGCCGAGGTCCAGCCCGCTGACCATGCCGGCCAGATGACGGCCGACCTCGGGGAACTCCATCAGCTCGGCGAAGACCCGGCGCAGCGGTTCGATCTCGGCGCCGCTCAGGTAGAGCAGTCCCTGCGCCTGGGTGTTCGTCAGCAACCGGGCACCGGCCGGATGGCGCTCGGCGTGGTAGCTGTCCAGCAGCCCCTCCGGGGCCCAGCCCCGCACCTGGGCGGCGAGCTTCCAGCCGAGGTTCATGGCGTCCTGCACGCTGACGCTGAGTCCTTGGCCGCCGGCGGGCAGGTGGGTGTGCGCGGCGTCGCCGACCAGCAGCACCGAACCCTTGCGGTAGTGGGTGACCTGCCGGGTCGCGTCGCCGAACGAGCTGACCCACAGGGCGTCGCCGCCGTGGATCGAGTCGCCCGTCAACCGCTGCCAGGCGTCCGCCACCTCGTCGAAGGTGGGCGGTTCGGCCCGCCGGCGCGGCGGCGTCCCGCGCTCGCAGACGATGATGCGGTCCACGCCTTCGCGCAGCGGGGCCGACATGACCATGCCGCCGGGCACCCGCTCGCCGATCTGCCGAGCCCGGAGGTCGCAGCCGGCAACGTCGGCGAGGAACATCTCGATGGTCGCGTCCGTCCCCGGGAAGTCGAAACCCGCGAGGCGACGCACGGTGCTGTGCCCGCCGTCGCAGCCGACGAGGTAGCGACAGCTCAACGTCCGGATGCCGTCGGGCGTCTGGGCGGTGACCTCCACCCTGGCGCCGTCGTCGGCGAGACCGACCACCGTCCAGCCCCGGCGAACCTCGACTCCCACCGACGCCGCCCACGCGCCCAGGACCTGCTCGGTCCGGGTCTGCGGTATTCCGCGGGCGCCGAAATGAGCCCCGGGCAGGACGCTGTAATCCAGCGGTATGCCGCCGAAGTGCCCCGCCGGGCTGATCGTGATGTCGCCGAACATCGGCAGCAGGCCGCGCTGGTCGAACAATTCCATCGTACGGGCGGTGAAACCCAGCCCTCGGGACTCTCCGGAAGGCTCCTCCAATCGCTCCAGGACGACGACGTCGACTCCGCCGAGCCTCAGCTCGGCGGCCAGGGTAAGGCCCGAAGGGCCCGCACCCACGACAATGACTGAGGAATCCACGCTTGCCCCCTCGAGGCGGCAGAAAGGTGGCACAAAAAGAGCCCGGGAGTCGCCGCGAAGGGAATGTTCGGGAAACTCACAGGGCTTCTGCAGTCAGGCTCTGGATTCGGACACAGTTCGACTGCCGGGAAAAGCGTGACACTTCTCAGCGAGGACTGTCAACGTCGATCTTCCGCCCAGCGGAACCGCGAGCCGAAAAACGAGAACGGCAGCGTGCGTCCTGCGCACACTGCCGTGGTCCACGCGGAAGTCTCGGGCGACCTCGCTGCCGGCCCTCACCGGCCCTGGCCCTCAAGACGCCTGTCTCAAGGCACACTTGAACCGGCAGGACTAGCGTGACACTCGGTCAGCCGCATGTCAACGGCCACCTCCGGAGGGCCGACATCGCCCCTGCGGAAGCCGAACGGCCCGAGGGCGCACCGACCTTGGTCGGAGCGCCCTCGGGCCGCGCACGGACGAACAACGCCTGTCAGTGGCCGCCCACCGCCGATTCCGCTGCTTCACGGGCGCCGTCCGACGGCGCCGGCGGCGAGTCCGGCAATCCCTTGACGACGAGGCAGACCGCGGCTCCCGCCAGCACGATGACCAGAGGCAGCGCCATGGTCGGCTTCATCGCCTCCACGAAGCCGAAACGGAACACCTCCGAGGCCACGTCCTGCACCCGATGAGCCACTTCCTGCGTGAAGCCCCCGCTTCCCGGAGCGCCACCGGACTGCCCGACGCCCACCTCCAGGCCGCTCTTGCCCGCCCCTGCGAAGCTCTCCACGAACCCGGCCCGGGCCTGCTCCGGGAGTTCGGTCACCCGCTGCTTCGCCTGGCCGTCCAATGCCGAGACCAGTCGGCCCTGGAGCACCGCTCCGACCGCTGCCGTCGCCAGCACCGAACCGACTTGCCGGAGCGTGTTGTTCACCCCGGACGCGGCCCCCGACAGTCGCGGCGGCACGTTCCGCATCGCCTCGGTCGCCATCGGGGTGAAGGTCGCACCGAAGCCGATCCCGGCGACTGTGAAACCGGGCAGGAAGGCCGTCCAACTGCTGTCGGCCTGCGCCACCAGCAGCAACCACAGGGCTCCGGCGGAGAACAGGACCAGCCCACCCAGCAGGATGAACTTTCCACCGAACTTGTCGGACAGCTTCCCCGCCGGGCCGGCCACGAGCATGGCCATCACCGAGGTGGGCGCCATCACCAGGCCCGCCTTGAGCGCGCTGAAGCCGAGGACCGACTGCAGGTAGATCGTCATCGGCAGGAACAGGGCGATCACCCCGAACGAGACCGTGACCGCCACCACGTTCATCGCGGTGAAGTTGCGGTCCCGGAAGAGGGTGAACGGCACCAGCGGTTCACCGTCCTGACGGCCGCGCTGATGGATGAGGAACCCCGCCAGAAGCAGCACCGCCAGTCCGAGCAGTGCCCAGATCCAGAGGTTCCAGTCGTACCGCTGCCCCTCGGTCAATGCGAAGGCCAGGCAGAGCAGAGCCGCCGACGCGATCAACACCCCGATGGTGTCCAGCCGTTGACCTGGCCGTGCAGCCCGCTGCCGCGCGGGCAGGATCGGCACGGCCAGCAGCAGCACGAGGATGCCGATCGGCAGGTTCACGAAGAAGATCCACCGCCAGTCGAACTTGGTGACCAGCAGCCCCCCGAGGGTGGGCCCGGCCACCGTCGAGATGCCGGCCACCGAGCCCCAGATTCCCATGGCCACACCGCGCCGCTCGGCCGGGAAGGTGTCGACGATGATGGACATCGTCTGGGGCAGGAGGAGCGCCGCTCCGAGCCCCTGGACCGCTCGGGCCGCGATCAGCTCCGCCGCCCCCTGCGACACCCCGCACAGCAGGCTCGACAGCGTGAACAGCGCCACGCCGGCGATGAAGAGCTCCTTCTTGCCCCGTAGATCGCCCAGCCGACCGGCGGTGATCAGCGCCACCGCCAGCACCAGCACGTAGGCGTTGCTGATCCAGAGGACCTGGTCCAGCGACGCCGACAATTTGGTCACCATGTCCGGGATCGCGATGTTCACGATCGTCAGGTCCAGCAGGGTCATGAAGAACCCGAGCGCCAGCACGAGCAGGACCGCCCATGGGTTACCGCGCCATCGACTCATTCGACCTCCTCAATTCGAAATGCTCCTTGCGAACGCCCCGCCCGGACCGGGAAACGGCCAGGCGGGGCCGCCGGATCCAAGAGCCGCAGAACCCGCCCCGATGTGACATCGACCCGCCCCGGGTGACGCGGGGCACGAATTTTCGTGCGGATGTCACACTCGCGGCCCGCTGCGACTCTTATCGATGAGGTATCCGAGCAGGTCTCCACGCGGCGAGCCCCCCGCAGGCCGGCCGTGCCGAATTTCCGCCCCGCCGATCAACCACAGCGCCGCTGCTGCTGATCGAAGTCCCCGTCGATGATCTCGTCCAGGTCGTACTGTGCCCGTGCCGGGCTGCCGTAGCGGGTGAGCCTCCCCCGGCTGGCCCACTTCCTGATGGTGGCGACGGAAACCCCGGCGGCCAGGGCCGCCAGCTCGGTCGGAACCAGTCGGCGTCCGGTGTGACGGCCGTTCATGCGACTCCCCTGTTCAGGCGCGTATCGCCGGCCGCGTGGGCCTGCCGCGTCCGCTGGATCTGCCGCGCCAGTTGGAGCCACTGGTGGGCCAGCCACACGTGTCCGGCCGCACACCGCACCTCGCTGCCCCGCCGCCCCACCTCGCCCGCGGGGGTGGTGGTCATCTCCTCCTGGCAGTCGGGGTGCACGCATCGCCCGAGGTCGATGCGGAGCACCGGCTGGACGTACGCCGAACGGCGCGCCCGAGCCGCCACGTCGGCCACCTCGGCCGAGAGGTCCGCACACGCCGGGTGCCGGACGAGCCAGTCCAGGTGGTTCACCAGGAAGGTCGCCAGGTCGACCGGCTGCCGTCGCACGGGCCGGGCCGCCCCGAGTTCGTCGGTCACCAGCTGTGCCCACGCGGCCAGGCACCCGAGGATGGCGGACCTGCTCTCCACCACCTCGTCGTCCACCCGCAGCCCACCTGAGCCCCGGGAGCCGCTGACCCTCGGTCGGCCGGTGACACGCGCCGGCAGCAGGGCGTCCACACAATCGTCGTACATCTCGGGCAGCTCAAGCAGGTCCGCCTTGAGCTCGTGGAAACAGCCGACACACAATCGCGGACCGTCGGTCGCGCGCTCCCCGGCTCCGGCGGGTGCGGTCGGATTGTCGCAATGCAGTCTCGCGCACACTGAGATGCTCATCTCACTCCAAGGTCATGACGCAGAAGAAACGGGCATGACTGGGCGCGGAATTTACAAACTCAGACAGAGGGTCCCTTGCCGGGAAATTGGATTCAACAAGAAATCAACGCCGGATCACGGCGGATCGATGCACGCAAAGCTGGACAACCGCACCATGCCAGCGCTATCCGACACTACTCGGAACCCCCGTTCCAAATTCACGCGCAGGCCTGCCGGTAAATAAGCAAGCCCGGGTCGAACGATAGCGTGACCACTGAGACGATGTCCAACATCAAAAATTCGGAAAATGAGCGAAAGCATGTTTAGCCGGCGTCAACCGGCACTCGGCGCCGAAAGACAGAACGGACTAAATACCCAGCACCTCGCAATACCTCCACCGGCGGCACGACGTCCGCAGGGAACAACCGACCGACCGGGATGAAACGAGGACCATCCCACCCCGGGCCGGGCCGGGCCGCATCACCCCCAGAGCCGCCGCTTCCGGTAGCCCCCCTCCCAGAACAGCCGGTTCAGCACCCGAACCGGGGCGGGCATGGCCGACAGAAAGGTCGCCCGCTCGGTGTCCGACCGCCCGTCGAGGACCCACGGGACGTAGACGGAGGCACCCTTGACACCCTGACGGCGGCGCATCCCGTCGGTGAAGCCACGCCAGTCGGCCACGGTCAGCTCCGACTGGATGAGCGGAAGGGCCGTTTCCTCCTCGTGCGTCAAGTGGTCGTCGAGGGTGGCGACGAGCTTCTCCACCCGGTCCACGAGCGCCGCGGCCTGGCCGCCCAGCGCCGCGTCGACCGAGGCGAGCAGCGGATCCAGATCCGCGTGCTCGGCCTCCATCGCATCGGTCAGCGCCAGCTCGCGCGGCTTGCCCTGGACCGCGCGGCGCAGCCGCGGCCAGAGCTCGGCGTCCTCGACGCTGTGATGGATGAGCAGCTGGGTCTTGAAGTTCTCCCACCCGGCCCGGACTTGAGGATCGCCGGCCCGTCCGGCCGCCGCGGCGGAGCGGAGTCGTTCGAGGTCCCGCCGGAAGGCATTGTGGGTCGCGTACATGACAGTGAAGTCGATCATGCCCTGTCGGGAAGAGCTCATGATGTACCTTATCTTCCGAAACCCATACGATATTGGGAGAGTACCATATGAGTTCCGTAGGAATGGAAGGCCCGGATGAGCTCCGGCACCGTCGCAGGCTGACTGCGACGATCAAGGGCGCCCTGCGCCAGATGAGCAATCAGCTCTCGCTGCTGAACAACCATGTGGTGGCCCAACTCGACCTCAAGAACGTCGACCTGGACTGCCTCGACCTGATCAACAGCCAGGGCCCGATCAGCCCCGGCAACCTGGCCCGGCGCGCAGGCTTGCACCCCGCCACGGTGACCGGCATCCTCGACCGGCTCCAGCGCGGCGGCTGGGTAACGCGCGAGCGGGATCCGATCGACCGGCGCGCGGTTGTCGTCCGCGCGCTTCGAGACCGCAATCCGGAGCTGCTTCACCTCTACTCCGGGATGAACGCGTCCCTGGACGATATCTGCGAAGGCTACGAGCCCGCGCAGTTGGAGGTCATCGCGGACTTCCTCAGCCGCACCGCGGAGGCGGGAACGGCCGCCTCCGAGGCCATGGGCCGGAAGGGAACCTGAGCGACTCCAGCGGACCGCGGCGGAGGACCGGCCGGACGTGGAGTCGCGGACGGGCCGGCGGTGGCTGGTGCGCCGCCTGATCCGGCCGCCACGCGGCGAACCCCGAACCGATGAACGCGGCTCGGGGTTCGAGGAGTTGGCGTGACGTCAGTCCCCGACGGGCCGGAGCACCACGGCGGCCAGCACCAGCGCCACCGCGAGCAGCCCGGTGGCCGCCGTGAAGGCGAGCCGGAAGCCGCCCGCGAGCGCCTCGGCGGCGGGGTGTCCGGCGGCGGCCAGCGCCCCGGTGCGGCCGTCGGCCAGGGTGGTGAGCACCGCGACGCCGAGCGCCCCGCCGACCTGCTGGGCGGTGTTGAACAGCCCGGAGGCGGTGCCCGCGTCCTCCGGGCCGGCACCGGACATGCCGAGCACGGCGAGCGCGGACAGCACCAGCCCGCCGCCGCCGATCAGCAGCATGGTCGGCAGCAGGTGGACGGCGTAGTCGGCGTCGACCGGCAGCCTGGTCAGCAGGCCGAGCGCGACGACCAGCATCGCGAGGCCCGCGAGCAGCACCGCGCGCTCGCCGAACCGGGCGCTCAACCGGGCGGAGAGCAGCAGCGACACCGCGCCGATGGCGACCGCCGCGGGCAGCATGGCGAGGCCGGTGGCGGCGGCGCCGTAGCCGAGGACCTGCTGCAGGTAGAGGGCGACCAGGATCTGGAAGCCGAACATCCCGGAGATGGTCAGCAGCTGCACGGCGTTGGCGCCGGAGACGGTGCGGGAGCGGAACATCCGCAGCGGCAGCAGGGGCCGGGCGGCCCGGGCCTGGCGGAGCAGGAAGGCGGCCAGCAGCAGGACCGAGAGCGCGCCGAGCCCGAGGGTGCGGGCGGAGGCCCAGCCGTGGGCGCCGGTGCCGACGATGGTGTAGATGCCGAGCATCAGGGCGGCGGTGATCAGCCCGGCGCCCAGGGCGTCGGCGCCGGCCCGCAGGCCCGGGCCGTGGTCGGTCTCCAGGACCCGGGCGGCCAGCAGGGCCGCGCTGAGGCCGAGCGGCAGGTTGATCAGGAAGATCCAGTGCCAGCTGAGGGCCTGGGTGAGGACGCCGCCGAGGACCTGGCCGATCGAGGCCCCGGCCGCGCCGACGAAGCTGAAGGCGCCGATCGCGCGGCCGCGCTCGCCCGGCTCGGGGAAGAGCGTGACGACCATGCCGAGGCCGACCGCGGAGGCCATCGCGCCGCCGACGCCCTGCAGGAAGCGGGCGGCGATCAGCATCCCCTGCCCGGTGGCGAGGGCGCAGAGCAGCGAGGCGGCGGTGAAGAGGGCGAGTCCGGCGACGAAGACCCGCTTGCGGCCGACCAGGTCGCCGAGCCGGCCGGCCAGCAGGAGCAGCCCGCCGAAGGCGATCAGGTAGGCGTTGACCGTCCAGGTGAGGTCGGCGGGCGAGAAGTGGAGGTCGTCCTGGATGGCGGGCAGCGCCACGGTGACGATCGAACCGTCCAGGACGATCATCAGCATGCTCGCGCAGAGCACCGCGAGGGCCAGTGCACGGGAGCGGGTGGGGGCTGCCGGCGCCGTGTCGGGCGCGGCCGGGGCGTGCGTGGTCATGGCGGATCTCCCGGTTCGTCGAGTACCGGGAAGGACGCTATCAGATTGTTTTGTTCGGGACTATCTATCTCGGGATGAGGCGGCGCTAGCCTCGGGACCGGCGGGCGCGGCGGACGGTCCGTTCGCTCTCCACCGGCTCCGCCAGGTGCCCGTCCACCAGGCGGGTCAGGGCGGAGACGAAGACTTCCCGCTCGGGCTGCGGCAGCGAGTCCAGCAGCTCCCGGTGGACCCGGTCGGCGATCGCGGTGCCCTGCTCGACGGCGCGCTCGCCCGCCTCGGTGACCGAGATGATCCGGGCGCGGCGGTCGGTGGCGGACGGGCGGCGCTCGGCCAGGCCCGCCTTCTCCAGCTCGTCGACGGTGACCACCATGGTGGTCTTGTCCAGGTCCGACAGCTCGGCCAGCTGGATCTGGGTGCGCTCGGCCTCCTGGGCGTGGAACAGCACGCAGTACGCGCGGGGGGTGATCCCGAGCTCGGTGAAGGCGGCCGCCATCCGGGTCGCCAGCACGTGGCTCGCGTGGTCCAGCAGGCCGGAGATGTCGCTGATCTGGCGCACGGGCGGGGTCGTCGTCATGCGTCCGAGGTTAGCAACGGCCCGTCTGCTGCCGGATGATCCCGTAGCCAACCAACGCCGGGGTTACGGGATGCCCAACTCGAACAGCGCATAGCCCGCGTACCAGCCCGCCGCGATCGCCGGCATCGCGAACAGCCCGACCAGCGAGGAGGTCCGCATCCGGCGCAGCGCCACCGCCAGGCCGATGAACAGCGGGAAGGCCGGCAGCAGGTAGCGCGAGATGTTGCCGAAGATCTGGTTGCTGCTCAGCGCGGTGAAGACGGTCAGCGCGGTGTAGACCCACAGCACCAGCGGCGGACGGACCCGCCACAGCAGCACCACCAGACCGGGCAGGGCGATCAGCAGCGCGATGGCGATCAGGTCCGGGACGGGGTTGGACTGCCAGAAGTCCCAGTGCCCGGTGATCACGTCCATGATCGTGCGCAGGGTGGAGGCGCCGAAGTCGAAGTAGCGGTTCCAGGCTCCGCGCTGGAGCTTGAAGTAGCCGCCCCAGTCGCCCATCCGCCAGCCGACCCAGCCGACGTAGCCGAGCAGGCCCCACGGGGTGATCAGCATCGCGGTCAGCGGGCGGGCCACCCCGTCGGTGCGGCGTACCAGCGCCACCAGCGCGGCGATCGAGACCGCGGCGATCAGCGCGGCGGCGGTCGGCCGGTTCAGCCCGGCGACCAGGGCCAGCAGGCCGGCGGCGAGCCAGCGGCGGGTCATCACGCAGTAGCAGGCCCAGGCGGACAGCGCGACGAACAGCGAGTCCGAGTAGACCGCCCACTCCACGCCCGAACCCGGGAACAGACCCCAGACCACCGCGGCGATCACGCCCGTCCGGAAGCCGCCGAGCCGCTCGGCGATCGCGAAGATCCCGGCCGCGGCGACCAGCGAGGCCAGCACCGAGACCACGATCCCGGAGCCGTACGGACCGAGCCCGGTGACGGCGCCGACCAGCCGCATCAGCCAGGGGTAGAGCGGGAAGAAGGCGGCGGAGTTCTCGTAGTATGTGGCCAGCGGGAAGCCGTGCAGCGGGATCAGCTGCGGGTCGTACCCGTTCTCGGCGATCCGCTCGTACCAGACGCCGTCCCAGGTGCCCAGCACGTCCCAGGCGTGGGCGCCGCCACCGCGGCCGACCTGCTTGTTCAGGTAGTCACCGGTGTGCTCCAGCAGCACCAGGAAGACGGTCAGGCCGATCGCCTTGACCACCGCGTACGCGCCGAGCGCGGGCGCGAAGCGCTCCACCAGCGCCCCGAACCGCCCGGGCGCACGCCCGGTCCGCTCCTCGGGACGCTCCTCCTCCGCCGCCGGTTCGGTGCTGGACGACTCGGTGCTCGATGCCGTGCTCATCTGATCTGGGTACTCCCCGCCCCGCTCGTGCTGCGCGCGGCTCCGGCGCCAACGACGTTCCCGAGAGCCTACGGCACGGCCCGTCGGGCCCGGCGCACCCGTGGCGCCCTTGGCGGGGGAACGGATCCGCCGCCGCCCTGGGCGGGGCGGCGGCGGACCAGGTCCAGGTCCGCGTCAGCCGTGGACGTAGAGGATGCCGAGCTTGGTGAGCTGCCAGAGCTGGGCGGGGGCGCCGGTGTCGGTGGCGAGTTCGACGTAGGGGTTGCCCTTGGCGTCGAGGGTCGCGCTGGTCGCCAGGACCTTGGTCGGGTCCGCCGAGTCGGCGATCCTGTAGCTGCCGTCGCCGGCCGGCTTGAACACCCAGTGCTGGTTGGCGCCGCCGTTGCAGCCCCACTGCTGGATCCGGGTGCCGGGGGCGGTGGCGGCCGCGTTGGCGTCCAGGCACATGTCGCGGTTGCCGCTGAAGTCCAGCTCGTAGCTGCCGCCGGACTTGGCCTCCAGGACGAAGGACTGGTTCAGTCCGCCGCTCGCCGGGTAGCTGATGGCCGGCCGGCCGTTGGTGGAGTCGCCGTAGGTCCCGCCGCCGGTGAGGTCGAGCGCGTTGCCGGTGGCGGCGTTGGTGAGCTGGTACCAGGCGCCGTCCTCGGGGACGTCGCCGAACGGCTTGCCGGGGGTGAGCGGCTGGATCGAGGTGGTGTTCTGCTGGTTGAGCGTGCAGTACGCCTCGGCCTGGTCGGGCCTCGCGAAGAACTGGCCGAGGCAGACGCCCTCACCGCGGTAGCCGGCCACCCGCAGGTGGTACGACTGGCGGACCATGTTCATGCACAGCCCGGGGATGCCGATCTGCGAGTCGCAGCCGTTGCGCACCCACTCGGAGAGGTTGATGACGTCCCCGTTGGAGTACTCGTACGGCGAGGTCGTCCACTCCGCGCACACCTCGTGCCCGAAGGCGACCCGCCGCTGGTCCAGGTACCGCACGCCGGGCACCTGTTCGGCCGCGCCGCGGAGCGCGTCGCTGAACGTCGGGACCACCCAGTCGTGGCCCCAGGCGAGGTCCTCGGGGAAGGCCGGGCAGCCGTCGGCGATCTTGCCGAGGTAGTCGTTGCGCCGGATGTCCGGGGTGATCGGGTTGAAGTACGACTGGTAGACCAGCTGGTACGAGGAGTCCGCGTAGCCGGCCCGGCGCATGGTCTGCCGGATGTTCTGCAGTGCGGCGACGACCTTGGGCTGGACCCGCTGGGCCCGCCGGCGGATCTCGTCGCTGCCGATGGTGTCCCGGCAGCCCTGGTCCTTGGGGATCGGGAAGTACTGCGCGAGGCAGTGCATCATGATGCCGCTGAAGTCGAAGTCGTCGTTGGCGCCGATCGTGACGACGACCATCTTGACGTCGTACTTGCTCGCCGTCTCGGCGAGTTTGACGTCCTGTTTGGGCTCGCCGTAGTCGCCGCTGCCCGAGCCGGTGATCTTGGCCAGCTCGGGATCGCTGACCAGGTCACCGGTCTGGGCGCCGGAGCAGGCGAGGTCGATCGGGGTGACCCCGGGGATGTCGGTGACGAAGATCTCCGACTTGGGATGCCGGTGGCAGTAGTCGGTGGGGGTGTCGGTCTCGGGGAAGTAGCCGTCACCGGTGTCGGTGCCGGCGCCCTCCCCGGAGATGGCGCTGTCGCCGAGGGCGACGATCGCGGCCGGGCGGGTGGCGTCCGCGGCCGGTGCCGGAGCCGGAGCGGTGTCGGCGAGGGCGGCGGGGGCGCCGGCCAGGCCGAGGGTGGCGACGAGGACGCCGGTGGCGAGCAGCGCGGCGGACCGGGACGAGCCCGTTCGCGCTCGCCGCGCCGCGGACGTACGGAACCTGATCACACGCGACTCCTTGCGGGGGTGGGGGAACACGCCCGGTCGGGGGTGCCGGGCGGCGCGGAGCAAGAGAGGTGCCGAAAGGTGAGCAGGTCTCACATTCTAGGTACTGACAAGTAGTCCAACAAGGCTCGTGACAACACCGCGTACTGACGCGACGACAGCGGACCGGACGCGGAAAAGCCGCCGCTCCGCGCCCCAGGAGGGAAGCGCGGAACGGCGGCTCTCACCGGCCGAACCGGGTGTGGACTCAGCCCACGTTGGCGCAGTGGTTGCCGAACGCCGGGTTCAGCGCACCGACCAGGTTGACGGTGTTGCCGCACAGGTTGATCGGGACGTGCACCGGGACCTGGATCTGGTTGCCCGAGATGACACCGGGGGAACCCGCGGCGACGCCCTGGGCGTCCGAGCTGGCCATCGCGGTGCCGGCGCCGGCGGCCACGATGCCCACCACGGCCGCGCCAACGGCGGCGGTCTTCTTGACGCTCATGTGAGCCTCCTGACTGTTCAACAGAGATGCACGGGGAGTGCGACATCTAGAACGAGACCCGTCCGGACCGGTTGCGACGACACCTGCACGGTCACCCGCATGGCTCAACGCGGTCCGGAGACCCCGGCATTCGGGTGATCGGCGGCCCGGACCGTTTCCCCTTGCGCGCCGCCTCGTTCTCCCTGACGAAGACGATCCAACCCGGCCCTACTCATGAATCGAGTACCGCCCATGCGCAGCTCGCCCACGGCCTCGTCGGCACCGAGGCCACCGGCAAGTCGGTCGACGTGGCGGGGCCCCCAGGACCCGGCGTCCGGCGACACCGCCTGAACGCCAGACCGGGAATTCCCGGTCGCACCCTCGTTCCGAACGATTCCCGGCCGTGCGGGAACCGTTCGCGGGGCGCTGGAAGAACGCGGCGGCTGCGTCGACGCCCGAGCCATGGGCGGAACACGCCGGTGTGCGCCGTCGGAGTGACATTCACGGCAATTCCTGAAGCCTTCGGGTGAGTATTCCTGCTCGCCCGACTCCCGACATCTCATTTCCGTCGGGCAGAAATCGGAGGAAAATCATGCGCAACTTCAAGAAGGCCGCCGCCCTGACGCTGGCCACCACCGGCCTGGTGCTCGGTGCCGCCGGCGGCGCGTTCGCCAGCGCGGAGGCCGAGGGCGTGGCCGCCGGTTCCCCCGGCGTGCTCTCCGGCAACCAGCTCCAGGTGCCGATCCACATTCCGATCAACGTGTGCGGCAACACCGTCAACCTGGTCGGCCTGCTGAACCCGGCCTTCGGCAACCACTGCGCCAACGTCGGCTGAACCCGCGGTCGCCGCAACGGCGACAGCTGATTCACCGAGCCCGTGCCGCGGCCTTGCGGCACGGCACGCTCCACCCGTGTGTGATCGAGGAGATCAACCCCCATGCAGAACGTGAAGAAGGTCGCCGTCCTCTCCGCCGCCGCTGCCGGCCTGGTGCTGGGTGCGGCGGGCTCCGCCGCCGCGAGCGCGGGCGCCGAGGGCGTGGCCGCAAACTCCCCCGGTGTCGTCTCCGGCAACCAGCTCCAGGTGCCGATCCACATCCCGCTCAACCTGTGCGGCAACACCGTCAACCCGGTCGGCCTGCTGAACCCGGCCTTCGGCAACAGCTGCGCCAACGTGGAGGCGAAGCCCGCGGACGACTGCCCCTGATCGGCCCCGTGTCCCAGACCGAACTGCCCCCCGCCCACCCCGGCCGGGGGGCAGTTCGGCGTCCCCGGACGGGACGCCCGCAACCTCAGGGCCCGCCCCTCGGGTCCGATCGGGCCGGCCCCCCACTCCACCGAAGGGTGATCCGCATGCTTTCGAAGAAGGGCGGGGCCGGACTGGCCGCCGCCGTGGGCGCGGTGGTGCTGCTCGGCACCGGTACCGCGCAGGCCGCCACCGCCTCGGGCCGGCAGCCCGCGGCGGGCCCGGCCTCGCTCGCGAAGACCGACGTCGGACAGGCGCTGAACGGGACGACGGCCGGGCTCGGCTACGGCGTCGCGCCGATCAAGAGCCTGCGCCTGGACCCGTGGGCCAACTCCTCGGCCGACGTGCTCAACAACGGCGCGACCGTCCAGCCGGACCAGGGCCTGGCCCCGGTGGGCACCGGCGCGCTGACCGGACCGCTGAGCGCCGGCGGCGGCGTCAAGGACCTTCCGCTGGTCGGCGGGCTGGCCGGCGTCCTGCCGGGCTGAGCGTCCGCACGCCCGGACGCGCCGGAGCCCGGCACCCCGTCCGCTGTCCTGGGGTGCCGGGCTCCGGCGCGTCCAGGGCGGGCTCAGAGCTGGGTCAGGCCCGCCGGACCGGCCAGGCCGCTCTGCTGCACGAGGCCGGCGGCGGTCCCGGTGGCCGTCGCGGTGGTGGTGTCGGCGAGGTCGTTCACCTCGTCGATGGCGGAGAGCCGACCGTGGTCGCCACCGAGGCTGGCGGTGGCCCCGGGGACGGTCTGCACGCCGCCGGGCACCAGGCGCGGGTCCACCTCGTCCACCCGGAGCCGGCCGTCGGCGAGCTGACCGGTGCCGTCCTGCACCAGCGCCGGCGGCTTGCCCACGTCCAGGCCGGGGGTCTTGGCCTGCAGCGGCGCGGCCGGGGCCTCCAGCAGCACCTCGCCGAGGTCGGCGCCCTGGTCGACCAGCGGGAGCGGCAGCTGGGCCCTGGCGCTCGGGCCGACCTTGCCGGTGGCCAGCTGGGGCACCAGGTGGTCCGGGACCAGCCCGTTGTCAGTGCTCCGGCCGGGCACCGGGGGCATGACCAGCGAGGCCGGGATGCCGGCCGTGACGTGGCTGCCCAGCGGGGTGAGCGGGACGTCCGCCGGCACCTGCTGGGTGGACAGCTTGTCCTCCAGGACTCCGACCTGGTCGGGGCTCACCGGGGCGGCGGAGGCCGCTCCCTGGGCGGCGAGCACGCCCGCACCGACCGCCAGCAGCATCGCGCCGGCCCGCTTGGAGAACTTCATGCGTTTCACCGTTCTGCCTGTCCGTACCGGGACGTCCTGGAGATCCCGTTCCGGAGTTCCATCGGGGAGGGCTGCGGGGCCGCAGCCGGAAAGCAATCTGCGCAACGAGTGACCGTGATTTCGGATTGCGGGCGTTAACCGGTTCGGCCCAATAATCCGACCTTAGACCATTCCTGGACGCGCCTCCCGGACTCTTTTCAAAAATCCCCGTAACCTTCCGTGCCGTCATTCTTTGATCTGGACGTCAGTGACTGCAGACCGGGTCTGAGCGTTCGACCGCGTTGCTACGCACGGAAACCGAAAGCATTTCAGAGAGGGATCTCCCCATGATCCAGAAGTCCTTCGCCGCCGCCGGCCTGGCCGTCGCCGCGCTGGCCGCCGCCGCCGCGCCCGCCTCGGCCATCGGTGACGCGGACGGCGCTGCCGCCTCCATCGAGGGCAACGGCGGCACCAACTTCACCGGGACGGTCGGGAACAACAGCCCGAACTTCCACTTCCTGGACAACGCGAACGTCTGCCTCCCCGAGATCCACAACATCGCCGTCGGTGTTCTCGGTGTGGCCGTCCCGGTCGAGGTCCCGATCGCCAACAGCGGTGGCAAGCAGTACTGCACCCAGGGCCAGGGCACCCAGAGCAAGGGTGACGCCGGCGTGTCCCACCTGGTCGGCTGACCGCTCCCCCAGCCCTCCCCCGCACCACTCCCCGAACCACCCTCGAATCGCTCCCCGATTCACCCTTGAGAGGAAAACCGGAAATGATCAAGAAGTCCCTCGCCGCCGCCGGCCTGGCCGCCGCCGCCATCGCGATGTCCGCCGGCTCGGCTTCCGCCATCGCCGACTCGGACGGCGCCGCCACCTCGGTCCAGGGCAACGGCGGCACCAACCAGACCGGCACCCACGGCAACAACAGCCCGAACTTCCACACCCTGGACAACGCGAACATCTGCCTGCCGGAGATCCACAACATCGCCGTCGCCGTCGGCGGCCTCGCGGTTCCGATCGAGGTGCCCGTCCTGAACAGCACCCCGAAGCAGATCTGCAACGTCGGCCAGAACACCCAGTCCTCGGGCGACGCGGGTGTCTCGCACCTGATCGGCTGATCAAGGGGCATGGCACGGACGGAGGGCCCGGGGAGGAAGGTCTCCCCGGGCCCTCCGGGCTTGACCGAGGCACGAGTCAGAGCACGAGTCAGAGGCAGAGCGCCCGCGGGGGCGCTCCCACAGAGAGGGCAGATCCATGAAGAGCAAGCTGGCCAAGGCCGCCCTGACCGCCACCGCCGCGCTGGCGCTCGCCGGTGCCGCCACCCCGGCGTTCGCGCACGTCGGCCTGGTGGGCGGCGGCGCCATCGTCGCCACCGCCGACGAGCCGTTCCTGGCCGGGGACGGCTGGGGCGTCGCCCACACCTCCGACGTCGTCGCCGGCGGCGCCTTCGACGGCGCCGCCACCTCCACCGACCTGGTCGGCGACGGCAAGGGCTTCGCCCACATCAACGGCTGGAAGTAGCGCAAGCCGGAAGGCCGGGCCCCGCGTAGTGGCGAGGGGCCCGGCCTTCCGGCTGTCCTGCGATGCTCAGTACTTGAGCATCCGGGCGGCCTCGACCGCCCAGTAGGTGAGGATCTGCTCGGCACCGGCCCGGCGGATCGAGGTGAGCGTCTCCAGGATGGTGCGCTCCCGCTCGATCCAGCCGTTCGCGGCGGCGGCCTCCACCATCGAGTACTCGCCGGAGATCTGGTACGCCGCCACCGGCACCGGCGAGGCGTCCGCGACCTGCCGCAGGACGTCCAGGTACAGCATGGCCGGCTTGACCATCACCAGGTCCGCGCCCTCCGCGATGTCCAGCTCCAGCTCGCGCAGCGCCTCACGCGCGTTCGCCGGGTCCTGCTGGTAGGTCTTGCGGTCGCCCTCGAGCGAGGAGTTGACGGCCTCGCGGAACGGGCCGTACAGGGCGGAGGCGTACTTGGCGGTGTAGGCGAGGACGCTGACGTCCTGGTGCCCGGCCTCGTCCAGCGCCCGCCGGATGACGGCGATCTGGCCGTCCATCATCCCGGACGGACCGACCATGTGCACGCCGGCCTCGGCCTGGACCACGGCCATCTCGGCGTAGCGCGCCAGGGTCGCGTCGTTGTCCACGCTGCCGTCCTCGGCCAGCACGCCGCAGTGCCCGTGGTCGGTGAACTCGTCCAGGCAGAGGTCCGACATGACCACCAGCTGGTCGCCGACCTCCGCGACCACGTCGCGGATGGCCTGCTGCAGGATCCCGTCGGGGTTGGTGCCCTCGGAGCCGACGGCGTCCTTCACCTCGGGCAGGCCGAACAGCATGATGCCGCCCACGCCCGCCTCGGCGGCCTCCACCGCGGCCTTCCGCAGGCTGTCCCGGGTGTGCTGGAGCACGCCCGGCATCGAGGCGATCGGCCTCGGCTCGGCGATGCCCTCGCTGACGAAGGCGGGCAGGATCAGCTCCGCCGGGTGCAGCCGGGTCTCGGCGACCAGCCGGCGCATCGCCGGGCTCTGCCGCAGACGGCGGGGGCGAACGTACGGGAATTCAGCGGACACGGCTTCTCTCTCCGAACGGTTGTTCAGCACTGGGGGCGGCGAACCACCGCCCCCAGCACCATAGTTGGCCTCACCACGGTGATTGAGGGGGGCTCAGCGAGCCTTGCGGCGGGATCCCGGACGGCGCTCGCTGGGCCGGTAGACCGGCTCGCCCGCGGCCGTCGCGGTGTCCCGACGCCTGGCCCCGAAGTCTGCCAGCGCCTGGGCCAGCGCGGCCGCCGACGGCGCCGGAGCCATCACGTCGACCCGCAGGCCGTGCTCCTCGGCGGTCTTGGCGGTGGCCGGGCCGATGCAGGCGATGACCGTGACGTTGTGCGGCTTGCCGGCGATGCCGACCAGGTTCCGGACGGTCGAGGACGAGGTGAACAGCACCGCGTCGAAGCCGCCGCCCTTGATCGCCTCGCGGGTCTCGGCCGGCGGCGGCGAGGCGCGCACCGTCCGGTACGCCGTCACGTCGTCGACCTCCCAGCCGAGCTCGACCAGACCGGCCACCAGGGTCTCGGTGGCGATGTCGGCGCGCGGCAGCAGCACCCGGTCGATCGGGTCGAACACCGGGTCGTACGGCGGCCAGTCCTCCAGCAGCCCGGCCGCGGACTGCTCGCCGGAGGGCACCAGGTCCGGCTTCACGCCGAAGTCCACCAGGGCCTGCGCGGTGGTCTCGCCGACCGCCGCGACCTTGATCCCGGCGAACGCCCGGGCGTCCAGGCCGTACTCCTCGAACTTCTCCCGGACGGCGCGGACGGCGTTCACCGAGGTGAAGGCGATCCACTCGTACCGGCCGGTGACCAGGCCCTTGATGGCCCGCTCCATCTGCTGCGGGGTGCGCGGCGGCTCGACCGCGATGGTCGGCACCTCCTGCGGCACCGCGCCGTACGAGCGCAGCTGCTCGGACAGGCCGTGGGCCTGCTCCTTGGTGCGCGGCACGAGGACGTTCCAGCCGAACAGCGGCTTGGTCTCGAACCACGAGTGCGAGGCCCGGTGGGCGACCTGCTCGCCCACCACGGCTATCACCGAGGTCGCCGGGTCCACCGGGGCGGACACCGGCGAGGGCAGCACCCGGGCGGCCTTGAGGTCGGCCGCGATGGTGGACAGCGTCGAGGTGAAGGTGCGCTGACGGGTGGTGGTGCCGGACAGGGTGGCGCTGAGCGCCGACTCCGGCTTGCGCCCGTTGGAGACCAGCGCGCTCGCGGTGGCCGGCAGCTGGCCCAGGGTGGTGCGCACCACCAGGGTGGTCTCCGGCGCGCCCAGGTCGACCTGGGCACCGGACAGCAGCTGGGCGCCGTCCACGAAGCGGACGTCGGTGCCGGCCGCGCCGCGCAGCGGGACGCCCGCGTACGCCGGCACGCCGACCGACTGGGCGACGCCCGGGACGACCTCGAAGGGGATCCCGTCGCCCGCGCAGCTGAGCATCTCCTCGGCGGCGCAGCCGTCCAGGCCCGGGTCGCCGTCGACCGTGCGGACCACGTGCTTGCCGGCCCGGACGGCCTCGGCGACCAGCTTGGCCAGGTCGAAGTCGGCGCCCTCGGCGACCGGGGCGTGCACCTGCACGCCGGCCGGGCAGTGGGTGCGCACGGCCGCCGCGGTCAGCGGGTCGGCGACCAGGATGTCGGCCGAGGACAGCACCTCGACCGCGCGCAGGGTCAACAGGCCCGGGTCCCCCGGGCCCGCCCCCAGGAAGGTGCACCGTCCGGTGGGCTGGCCGGCCGGGAACAGGGCATCGGTGGCGGCGGTGGGGCTCATCGGGCTCGCTCCCCCATCAGGGTGGCCGCGCCCGCGTCGAGCAGCCGGGCGGCCAGGGCGTGGCCGAGGGCCCGCGCCTGCTGCTCGGCGGTCTCGTCGAGGACGATCGGACCGTTGGCGGACATCTTCAGCAGGGCGGTGCCGTCGGGGTCGCCGACCACGCCATCCAACCGCAGTTCGTTCTCCCGGCCCCAGGTGGCCAGTGCGGCCACCGGAGCCGAGCAGCCGGCCTCCAGGGTGGCCAGCAGGGCGCGCTCGGCGGCCACGGCGACCCTGGTGGGGGCGTGGTCCAGCGCGGCGAGCGCGGCGGTCAGCTCAGAGTCGGAGGCGCCGCACTCGATCGCGAGCGCGCCCTGGCCGGGGGCCGGGATCATCAGCTCGGGGTCGAGGTGCTGGGAGATCTCGGCAGCGCGGCCGAGCCGGTTGAGGCCGGCCGTGGCCAGCACCACGGCGTCCAGCTCGCCACCGGTCACGTAACCGATCCGGGTGTCCACGTTGCCGCGGATCGCGACGGTCTCCAGCTGCGCCCCGCGGGCGCGGGCCCAGGCGTTCAGCTGGGCCATCCGGCGCGGCGAGCCGGTGCCGATCCGGGCCGGGCGGCCGGCGCCCGCCAGCTTCTCCACCAGCTCGTCCAGGGTCAGGCCCTCGGCCGCGACCAGGGCGTCCCGGACGTCCTCGCGCTCGGGGACGGCGGCCAGCACCAGGCCCTCGGGCGCGGCGGTGGGCAGGTCCTTGAGCGAGTGCACGGCGAAGTCGATCCGGCCCTCCAGCAGGGCGTCCCGCAGCGCGGAGACGAACACGCCGGTGCCGCCGATCTGCGCGAGCGCCTCCCGGGAGGTGTCGCCGTAGGTGGTGATCTCGACCAGCTCGACGGGGCGGCCGGTGAGCCTGGTCACCTCGCGGGCGACCATGCCCGACTGGGCCATGGCGAGCGCGCTGCGCCGGGTGCCGAGCCGCAGGGCGGCGGGCGGAGCCTGCTCGGTGAGCGGTTGACCATTCATGAGGTGATCGTCCCGGTGGTACTCGTGGGATGGCTGACGGTTCATCTGGTGCCCCCGCCCGAGGGCTGGGGCCGGCCGCCGACGGGCGTGCCCGACACGGCGTGCACGGCCGCCGGGTCGAGGTCGAACAGCTCGCGCAGGGCGTCCGCGTAGGAGGCGCCGCCGGGCTCGGCGGCCAGCTGCTTCACCCGGACGGTCGGGGCGTGCAGCAGCTTGTCGACGACGCGGCGGACGGTCTGGGTGATCTCGGCGCGGGAGCGCTCGTCCAGCTCGGGCAGCCGGGAGTCCAGCCGGCCCAGTTCGGCGGCGACCACGTCGGAGGCCATCGCCCGCAGCGCGACCACGGTCGGCGCGATCCGGGCGGCCCGCTGGGCGGCGCCGAAGGCGGTCACCTCGTCGGAGACGATCCGGGTGACCTCGTCGACGTCGCCGGCGCCGGGGCTGGCGGCGTGCGCGTGGGAGAGGCTCTCCAGGTCGACCAGCAGGGCGCCGTCGAGCTCGTGCACGGCGTGGTCGACGTCGCGCGGCATGGCGAGGTCGAGCAGGGCGAGCGGGGTCTCGGCGGCGCGGACGGCCACCGCGGCGGCCACGTCCTCGGCCCTGACCACCACGCCGGCCGCGCCGGTGCAGGAGATCACCAGGTCGACGTCGGCCAGCGCCTCCGGCACCTTGGCGAGGTCGAGGGTGCGGGCCACGTCCGGGCCGAGGATCTCCACCAGGCGCTCGGCGCGGGCCGGCGTCCGGTTGGCGATCAGCAGGTCGGTGACGCCCGAGCGGACCAGGGTGGCGGCGGCCAGCGAGCTCATCGAGCCGGCCCCGACCACCAGCGCGCGCTTGCCGGCGATCTCGCCCGCGCCCGCGGCGACCTGCTCCAGGCCGAAGGTGACCAGGGACTGGCCGGCCTTGTCGATGCCGGTCTCGCTGTGCGCCCGCTTGCCGACCCGCAGGGCCTGCTGGAACAGCTCGTTCAGGCCGCGCCCGGCGGTGTGCTCGTCCTGGGCCTTGGCCAGCGCGTCGCGCAGCTGGCCGAGGATCTGGCCCTCGCCGACCACCATCGAGTCCAGCCCGCAGGCCACCGAGAAGAGGTGGTGGACGGCGCGGTCCTCGTAGTGGACGTACAGGTGGGAGGTCAGCTCCTCCAGGTCCACCCCGCTGTGGTGGGCCAGCAGCAGCGACAGCTCGGCGACGCCGGCGTGGAACTTGTCCACGTCCGCGTACAGCTCGATCCGGTTGCAGGTGTTGAGCAGGGCGGCCTCGGCGACGGTCGAGGACGCGGCCGCGTCGTGCAGCAGGCGGGTCGGGACCTCACCGGTCAGCGCGGCGCGCTCCAGCACGCCAACCGGCGCCGTCCGATGGCTCAGTCCGACGACGAGAAGACTCATGCCCGCCCCCCACAGCTCTCGGTGTTCATGCGGGCATCACCGCGGACAGCTCGCCCTCGCCGCCCTTGGCGGACTTGCCCTTGGTGGCCTGCTCGGCCTGGTCCTTGACCGTCGGCTCGGCGCCGCCGCGGCTCTTGCCGTTGCCGCCGGCCGCCCGGCGCAGCTTGGCCGCGGCCGCTCGGACCGGGCCGGGGGCGCGGTCCAGCACCGACTCGGTGCGGTCGGGCTCCTCCCCGGCCTTGCGCTGCTCGTGGAAGGCGAGGATCTGCAGCTCGATGGAGAGGTCCACCTTGCGCACGTCCACGCCGTCCGGCACGGTCAGCACGGTCGGGGCGAAGTTCAGGATGCTCGTAACGCCTGCCTCGACCAGCCGGTCGCAAACCTGCTGGGCCGCGCCGGGCGGGGTGGTGATCACGCCGATCGAGACGTGCTGGCTCTCGACGATCGACTCCAGCTCGTCCATGTGGCGCACCGGCAGTCCGGCCGCGGTGGAACCGACCACGTTCGGATCGGCGTCCAGCAGGGCGGCGACCCGGAAACCGCGGGAGGCGAAACCGCCGTAGTTGGCGAGGGCGTGGCCGAGGTTCCCGATGCCGACGATGACGACCGGCCAGTCCTGGGTGAGGCCGAGCTCTCGGGAGATCTGGTAGACGAGGTACTCGACGTCGTAGCCGACGCCGCGGGTGCCGTAGGAGCCGAGGTAGGAGAAGTCCTTGCGCAGCTTGGCCGAGTTCACGCCGGCCGCGGCGGCCAGTTCCTCGGAGGAGACGGTCGGCACCGAGCGCTCGGAGAGTGCGGTGAGGGCCCGCAGGTAGAGGGGGAGC
This sequence comes from Kitasatospora sp. NPDC001683, assembly GCF_053596495.1. NCBI lineage: Bacteria > Bacillati > Actinomycetota > Actinomycetes > Kitasatosporales > Streptomycetaceae > Kitasatospora > Kitasatospora sp. NPDC001683. The sequence continues at coordinate 5,748 of NZ_JBSFGK010000023.1, read as the reverse complement.
CGGGCGACGGTCGCCTCCGGGATGCCCCGGGCACGCGAGGGTCGGCGCGCGGCGCCCTGGTCAGGCGTCTGCGAACTGCTCTGTGGTGATCGGCCGATTGCCACGGTGCTCCTGTGGGTGAAGCTGGGCTTTGGCAGCCAGGCTAAGCGTTTGTGAACGTGTGCACAAAGATGGTGTCCGATTTGTCCCCGCACAGTGATGCGCATCACGCCGTCGAACACATAGCACCGGCCTGCGTCAGCACGACCTCCGGGGCCGCGGAACCCGGCAGCCACGGGCCGTACGGCGCCTCCCGGCGCAGCAGCGGGACGGCGTCGCCGGACGGGCGGGAACGGGCCCGGCCCAGCCGCGGCCAGGGCACCCGGGCGGCCTCGCGCAGCGGGCCGGCCCAGTCGTCCGGCGGACAGGACGGGACACCCACGCAGTGCCGCAGCAGCTCGGCGGTCACCCGGGCGTCGCCGAGCGCGGTGTGCGCCGGGTACCAGCCGAGACCGGCCGCCTCCGCGCAGGCCGCCAGGCCGTGACCGCGGGCCTCCGGCAGGTGGGCGCGGGCCAGCCCCATCGTGCACAGCAGCGGGACCGGCGGCAGCGACACCCCGATCCGGGCGAACTCGCGGTCCAGGAAGGCGTGGTCGCAGCTGACGTGGTGACCGACCAGCACCCGTCCCGCCAGCAGCTCCAGCAGCCGGGGGGCGATCTCCCGGAAGCGCGGGGCGCCCTCGACGTCGGCCTGGCGTATCCGGTGGACGTGGGTCGGGCCGACCGGGCCCAGCGGGTCCAACAGGGTGGCGAACTCCCCCTCGGGGCAGAGCCGCTCGTCCAGCACCACCACCGCGACCTCGACCACCCGGTGCCGCCACGGGCTGCGGCCGGTCGCCTCGACGTCCACCACGGCGAAGCCCCTGCCACCGGGCAGGGCTTCGGCTGTCGCGGGGGTCGGACGGGGAAGCATGGCGGCACTCCTCGCGTGCTCAGCCCCCCACGGGCGCAAACGCGTTCGATCGTAAGCCGACCCGGGCGCCCCGCCCCAAGCCCGAACGGAGTGTCTTTGGCAACGATTCGGCGAACCGCCCCCGCCGGTCGGCGGGGGCCGCGGCACCCGGACGAACGCCGCCTCAGCCGCCCTCAGCCGCCCAGCGCCCTGCGCAGACGGCCCTCGTCGACCCGCCAGAAGTCGTGCTGGCGACCGTCGATCAGGGTGACCGGGATCTGCTCCCAGTAGCGGCGGTACAGCTCCTCGTCCTGGGTGATGTCCCGCTCCTCGAAGGCCGCGCCCAGCTCCGCCGTCACCCGGACGATCACCTCCCGGGCCTCGTCGCACAGGTGGCAGCCGGGCTTGCCGACCAGGGTCACGGTACGGTCCGCCGGCTCGGGGCTCTTACGTCGCAGCAGTGGGCTCACCCCGTCATTGTGCCGTCACTCGCCCGCTCACCTCCGGGGCGCTTCTGACCCGGCGCCGACGGTCGGCACTCCCTCGCTCCTGCGTCACTCCCTCACTTCTCCCTCTCGGCGCCGGCGCACCCCTTCGGCTCGGGGCGGGTACTCGCCCGCTCGCCTCCGGGCCGCTTCGGACCCGGCGCCGACGGTCGGCACTCCCTCGCTCCTGCGCCACTCCCTCACTTCTCCCCCTCGACACCGGCGCACCCCTTCGGCTCGGGGCGGGGCGTTCGGACGGGGCAGCTGTTCACCGCACGGGCACGGCTCCGTCACGGCCGCTCCCCGCCCGGCTGGATATGCTCGATGACATGGCCGTGCTCCGAAGGCTCACCCAGGCGAGACGCTCCACCACCGAGCGGAGCGCCCTGGCGGGCGAGGCCGCCGCCGCGGCCGCCGAGGCCGCGCTGCGCGCCGAGCCGCTGTCCCCGCTCACGACGGACGCCGCCGAGGAGAAGGCGACGACGACCACGGTGAGCACGGCGACCGCGGTCCCCGCGACGGGCAGGCCCGGGAAGGCCCCCAAGGCCCCGGCCGGCAACCACACCCCCGACCGGGACGACCCGCGCGCCGCCGCCTTCTTCGACTGCGACAACACCATCCTGCGCGGCGCGGCGATCTTCTACCTCGGCGTCGGCCTCTACCGCCACGGCTTCCTCACCCGCCGCGACATCGCCCGCTTCGCCTGGCAGCAGGCCATGTTCCGGCTGCACGGCACGGAGGACCCGGACCACATCTCGGACGCCCGCAACACCGCCCTCGGCATCGTCGCAGGGAAGCGCACCGCCGACCTGGAAGCGATCTGCGAGGAGGTCTTCGAGCAGGTCGTCACCGACAAGATCTGGCCCGGCACCCGCGCGCTGGTCCAGATGCACCTGGACGCCGGCCAGCGGGTCTGGCTGGTGACCGCCGCCCCGCTGGAGGTGGCCCGGATCATCGCCCGGCGGCTCGGCATGACCGGCGCGCTCGGCACCGTCGCCGAGGCCCGGGACGGCCACTACACCGGACGACTGGTCGGCGACCTGCTGCACGGCCCGGCCAAGGCCGCCGCGGTGAGCGCGCTGGCCCGGCGCGAACGGCTGGACCTCGACCGCTGCGCCGCGTACAGCGACTCGGCCAACGACATCCCGATGCTCTCGCTGGTCGGCCACCCGTACGTGGTGAACCCGGACGGCGCGCTGCGGCGGCACGCCCGGGCGCAGGGCTGGCGGGTGCGCGACTTCCGGACCGGGCGCAGGGCGGCCCGGGTGGGGCTTCCGGCGGCGGCCGCGCTCGGGGTGGCGGCCGGTGCGACGGCGGCCGCGGTGGCGCTGCGGCGCCGTCGCCGGCACGGCTGAGCCGGGTCCGGACCGGGGCCGCGGAGCGGCCCGACCCCGGTGCGCGGAGGGGCCCGACCCCGGTACGCGGAGCCGTTTCCGCCCCTCCCCCGCGCGGGTGAGCAGGCGTCAATCGGGGTCCTGACCTGCCCCCTCGTACGAGCGAACTCCCCACTCCCGCAAGGTCGTCCGGGTCACTGAACGAACCTGCCGGCCGGTGACCGGTTCTGATCGTTCGCCAGTCCCGGAAAGTCGGGGATTGCTGGGCCTCAAGGCTGGGAAACCGCCCGCAGTACCGCCGAATTGGTCACCCTGGGCGCCCAAACGGTCACGTTGAGCCGGATGAATGACGACATCTCCGGTCAGTGTCAGCCGAATATGCACAACAACTGGATCCCAAACGACCACTTCGACCACACGGTGTAGCTGTCATTGCACAAAGCGTTATTCTCTCCTGGATGCACGTCGCCCATGCATCCCGCTCGAACGGGTGCCATGGGGAGTGCTCTCCGCGCAGGCGGAGGTGATCCGTCCACAGTTCTGCCTCTGGGAGTCCCGTGTACCCACCCGTCCGGAACGACGTGCCTGCACCCTCCCGCCCGTCGTCCGCGCCCCTGCGCCCCCGCACCGACCTCCGCGGCCACCCGGCCGCCGAGCGGCAGATCTCCACCGGCCTGGAACTGCTGCGCACCCTGCTCCGCGGCCAGCTCGCCGCCCCGCCCCAACTCGTGCCCGCCGGCGCGCCGTTCGGCCACCAGCACGGCCCCGGCCTGGCCCTGCGCACCACCGCTGCCGGCTCCACCGGCACCGGCTCGCGCAGCCGCACCGGCAGCACCGGCGTCGGCCGCAGCCGCGCCCGCACGGCGCCCAGCCCCGGCTACGAGACCGAGCACAACCCGATCATGGAGCTGGTCGAGCGGGCCCAGGCCGGCGAGAGCGAGGCCTTCGGCCGGCTCTACGACCACTACGCGGACACCGTCTACCGCTACATCTACTACCGGGTCGGCAGCCGGGCCACCGCCGAGGACCTCACCAGCGAGACCTTCCTGCGCGCGCTGCGCCGGATCGGCACCTTCACCTGGCAGGGCCGGGACTTCGGCGCCTGGCTGGTCACCATCGCCCGCAACCTGGTCGCCGACCACTTCAAGTCCAGCCGGTTCCGGCTGGAGGTCACCACCGGCGAGATGCTCGACTCCAACGAGTGCGAGCGCAGCCCGGAGGAGTCGGTGCTGGAGTCGCTCTCCAACGCCGCCCTGCTGGACGCGGTGCGCCGGCTCAACCCCCAGCAGCAGGAGTGCGTGACGCTGCGTTTCCTGCAGGGCCTCTCGGTGGCCGAGACGGCGCGGATCATGGGCAAGAACGAGGGCGCGATCAAGACCCTCCAGTACCGCGCAGTCCGCACCCTGGCCCGGCTGCTCCCGCCCGACGCGCGGTGAGGCGGCGGTGACCGAGGGGGCGATAGGACGAGCCCCGGTCCGGCGACGGCCCGAGGGCCCGTCACCACTCCCACCCGACCGACACGTCCGGGTGAACAGTCGGTCCGATGATCAGCCGCGCGTAACCGACCGCCCGCACCGCTCGTTGGCCAGCGTGCAAGCCCCCACCAGGCGTACGGTCAAGCCGAATTGCGACCTGTCACCCGATGGAGTGGCTTTGGCCCGCCGGGGCAACCGTCCGGCAGGCCGGGGTGTCGACAACGACGAAGGGAGGTGTGGCCCGTGACGGCAAACGTGCTGGAGCACCGCCGGGCGAAGGCCTTCGCCGAGGCGCTGGAGGCCCACCAGGCGGAGCAACGCCGCGCGGCCACCGCCGAATCGGCCAACACCGCTTCCGCCGAGGCGGGTTCGGTCGCGATGGCCGAACTGGTGGGCCTGGCCGACGCATTGGGAGCGCTGCCCGGACCAGCCCTGGACCAGGAGGTCCGGACGGTCCAACGCGCCCAGCTGATGGCCGCGTTCGAGCAGGCCTTCGCGGGCGGGCCGGGCGCCGCGGTGCCCCGCCAGCGCCGCCACCGGGCCATCCGAACGGCGCCGCGCGGCCGGTGGAGCCGCCGTTTCGCGATCGGCGGGCTGGTCGCCGGGCTCGCCGTCGGCAGCCTGGCCGGGGCCGCCACCGCGAGCTCCAACGCCCTCCCCGGGGACACGCTGTACGGCATGAAGCGCGGCCTCGAAGGGCTCCGACTGGACCTCGCGGACTCCGACTCGGAACGCGGCGAGCTGCTGCTCGGCAACGCCGCCACCCGGCTCGGCGAGGCCAACGCCCTGGTCGGCCGGAACGATTCGACCAGCGGGCTCAGCCCGGTCACCGTCGACCGGGTCCGCCGGGCGCTGGACGACATGCACGCCGACGCCCTCAAGGGCCGTGACCTGCTGCGCTCGGTCTACCGCAGCAACGGCTCGCTGGACCCGATGCGCGCGCTGGCCGGTTTCGCCCACGACGAGGACGGCCGCTGGAGCGAGCTGCAGGGCCGGCTGCCGGTCCAACTCACCGAGCAGGCACACCTGGTGAACCAGCTCTTCGACGACATAAGCGAGGACGTCGCGCCCCTGCGCCTGGCCCAGCCGCCCGCCAAGAGCGGCGGCCCGGCCGGCACCGGAGCGGGCGACGACTCGTCCTCCTCGACCGGGGGCGCCCCGGCCGACTCCGGGGCGAACGGCTCCGGCACCACGCCCGGCTCCGGACGGTCCCAGGGCGGCACCGGCAGCCGTCCCGGCACCGACCAGGCCCCGCCCGCCTCCGGCACCGGCAGCGGGGGCAAGGGCGGCGGTCTGCCGAGCACCCTGCCCAGCAGCGCCCCGGACGCGGTCAACGGGCTGGTCGGCGACCTCACCGGAGGGCTCGCCGGCGCGGGCAAGCCCTCGCCGAGCGCCGACGCGGCCCCGCCGCAGCTGCCGCAGCCCTCCGCTCCGCCGTGCCCGGAAGTCCTCAGCCCGTGGTGAGCGGTCCGAGCAGCAGGTCGGTGAAGCGGCGGGTCCACTCGGGGGTGATCGGCTCGCCG
>NZ_JBSFGK010000022.1:98627-106809 GCF_053596495.1 Kitasatospora sp. NPDC001683 | reverse complement strand
GTTCGGGGCGACCGCGACCCCGAAGGGGGAGCTACCGCCCACGTGAGGGGTGGGGGTTGTTGTGGGCGGGAGGGGTGGCTGGACGGGTGACAACTGGGGGTTGTTGACGGGGGTCGGTGGTTGTTGGACCGGGGGGTGGTGGGGGCGGTGAGGTGGGGGCTCCGACGAGGTGAGGAGTGGGGATGAAGGCGCTGGTGGCGACCGGGGATGTGGCGGAGCCGGTGCGGTTCGCGGAGGTGGAGCAGCCGCAGCCGGGGCCGGGGGAGGTGCTGGTGAAGGTGGAGGCGTTCTCGGTGAACCGGGGCGAGACGTTCCAGCTGGAGGCGCCCAGGGCCGGGTGGCGGCCGGGGAAGGACGTGGCCGGGCTGGTCGTGCAGGCCGCGGCCGACGGGTCGGGGCCCGCCGTGTGCCGGCGGGTGGTCGGGCATCCGCCGGCGGGCGGGTGGGCCGAGTACGTGTGCGTGCCGGTGTCCTCGCTCGCCGAGCTGCCCGACGGTCTGGACGCCGTACTGGCCGCCGCGCTGCCGCTGGCCGGTCTGACCGCGCTGCGGCTGCTGCGCACGGTGGGGTCGGTGGCCGGGCGGCGGATGCTGCTGACCGGGGCGTCCGGTGGGGTGGGGCACTACTTCACCGAGCTGGCCGCCGCGGCCGGGGCCGAGCTGACCGTCGTCACGGCCTCTCCGGAGCGCGGCCGGAGGCTGGCCGAGCTGGGGGCGGCCGAGGTGGTGCACGAGCTGGGTGAGGCGCGGGGCCCGTACGACCTGGTGCTGGAGTCCACCGGTGGCGCCGACCTGCCGCTGGCGCTGGCCCGGCTGGCCCGGCGGGGGACCCTGGTCTGGTTCGGCCAGGCCTCGCGCACGCCGGCCACGCTGGACTTCTTCGACTTCTTCGCCGGCCCCGAGTCGGCCACCCTGCGGCACTTCCACTACGCCGACTCCGACGTCCCGGACGGTGAGGACCTGGCCACCCTGGTGCGCCTGGCGGCGGCCGGCCGGCTGAGTCCGGAGATCGGCCTGGTCGCGCCCTGGGAGCGGACCGCGACCACCCTCACCGACCTGCGCGACCGCCGGATCCGCGGCAAGGCCGTGCTGACCGTCGCCTGATTCCCGGAACGAGGAGCTTTCATCGTGGACTTCGTCGACACCCCCGGCCTGCTGCCCGCGTTCGTCGCGGAAACCCGACCGCGCGCCCACGGCGCCGGCCTCGACCTCTACGAGTACGACCGGGTGACCGCCCCGCTGACCTCCCTGCGCGACTGGCCGGCCGCCTTCGGCGCCGTCGGGCGCCGGTACGCCGCCGCGGCCGGGCGCGCCGCGGCGGAGGGTCGTACGGTCACCGCCGGAACCGCCTACCGCAGTGCCGCCCGCTGGTTCCACGCCGCCGGGCTGCTGCCGCACCCGGACCGGGCCGCCGCCGCCCGGCTGGCGGCCGAGGCCGACGAGGCGATGCGGCAGTCGCTGGCGCTGCTGGAGGCGGAGGCGGCGCGGGTCGAGGGCGAGGGCTTCGCGGGTTGGCTGCGCCGACCGGCGGCGGCCGGGGACGGCACCCCGGTGGTGCTGATCGTGCCGGGCATGGACTCCGGAAAGGAGGAGTTCCACGCCCTCGCCGACGCCCTGCTGGCCCGGGGGGTCGCGGTGCTGGCGATCGACGGGCCCGGCCAGGGCGTCCTGGCCGCCACCAGCGCGCCGGAGCCGGACTACCACCGGGTGGTGGGCCGGGCGCTGGACGCACTCGCGGCCCACGATGGTCTGGACCTCGCCCGCACCGCCGTGGTCGGCCTCAGCCTGGGCGGCTACTACGCGGCGATGGCCGCCGCCCACGAGCCGCGGCTGCGCGCCGCCGCGACGGTCAGCGGCCCGTACCGGTTGGACTGGGCGGGCGTGGTCCCGTTCGTCGGCGAGACCCTGGCCCAGCGCTGCGGCGGCCCGGAGGCGGCCCGCGCCTTCGTGGACCGGATCGACCTGACCGGGCTCGCCCCGACGATCACCCTCCCGCTGCTGGTGGTCGAGGGCGGCGAGGACCGCATCCCCGGCGTCACCAACGCCACCGTCCTCGCCGAGCAGGCCCCGAACGCCGAACTGCTGCTCGTCCCGCACGGCAACCACCTGCTCGGCACCGCCCTCCCGGACTGGCTCCCGGCCACCGCGGACTGGCTCGCGGCCCGGCTCGCCCGATGAACGGCAGTCAAGCGAGCGCTGAGCCAAGGGAGTAGTGCTGCGGGGGGCGGGCACGCGAAAAGCCCCGGAGAGTGATCTCTCCGGGGCTTTCCTGGCTGTGGCCAGGGCCGGGGTCGAACCGGCGACCTTCCGCTTTTCAGGCCAAGCCGGAGGCTCGACGAGCCGCACTCGCGGAACCTGGGTGATGGGGTGCGGGAACTGCGCCTCGGTCTGAGCGGGAACGCGGTGCGGATCAGCTACTGGCTGGCGCCTGGACGCCGCATCGTTCTGCTCACTGTCTTTCGCAAGACCCGAATGCGTGAGGAAGCGGAGGTCAAGCGAGCCAAGGCTGCCAAGCTGGTGTGCGAGACGGGGCATCCGGAAGGTCATGAGATCTACAGTCGCAACACGGCGGAGGAGGAACGGTGAACCACGCACGCTGGCAGCTGGCTCGGGACAAGCGCGCGATCCACGGGGAGTTCGAGCCCCCCGCGATCATCGCCGAGCGAGAGCAGATTCGTCTGGCCATGGCGCTCGGTCAGCTGGTCTACGACCGGCGTACCCAGCTGGGACTGAGCGAGGACGAGCTGGCGGTTCGCCTCGGTAGCACCGCTGACGAGGTGGAACACATCGAGGTTGGTGGAGTCCTCCCGGTCACGTCCGACCTGCTTCTCCGGATTGCCGCGGCTCTGGAGGTCTCTGTGGACGTCCATCTGGCGACCTCGGGCACGGCAGTCAGCTTCGCCGCTCGCGCCGCATAGCCAGGAGGAAGCCGTGGACTATGGGCAGCAGTTGTCGGCCGCTCTGCGGGACAGGCGAAGGCAGCTGGGGATCTCCCAGACCGAACTCGCCCGGCGGGCCGGCATGACGCAGCCTGGCATCTCCCGCGTCGAACTGGGGGACACGACCCCGACCCTTCCCCTCCTGGCGCGGCTCGCCGAGGCGTTGGAGGCGGACCTCGACATCCGGCTGGCCCCCCTGGACGGAAGGACGACGATGCGCTTCGTGCCCCACCGTCACGCCGACGCGGCGTGACGGTGGGGGCGGTGGAGTTGCGGCAAAGATGCGGAGGGCCTGACCGTCCGCCGCGCCGTTGGCGTCAAACGGCACGAAAATGCCCCCGGAGCGATTCGCTTCGGGGGCATCGTGCCTGGTCAGGCGTTGTGGCCAGGGCCGGGGTCGAACCGGCGACCTTCCGCTTTTCAGGCGGACGCTCGTACCAACTGAGCTACCTGGCCGTACTGCACCGTCTCTTGCGAGACGAGCGATCCCGACGGGACTTGAACCCGCGACCTCCACCTTGACAGGGTGGCGAGCTAACCAACTGCTCCACGGGACCTGGTAGTGGCGAACCACTAAGGTCTTGCGGCACTGCACTTTACTACGGTACTGCGTGCCCCCAACGGGATTCGAACCCGTGCTACCGCCTTGAAAGGGCGGCGTCCTGGGCCACTAGACGATGAGGGCTTGCGGCCCGTCCGGCTGTTTCCAGCGTTCCGGGGACGTCGAGAAGCATATGGGATGCAGGGCGGATCGCCAAAACGGGTTTGGGCCGGGTGGGGGTGGGGGTCAGGACCAGCCGAGCTGGTCCAGCTCGTGGTCGTCGAACCCGAAGTGGTGGGCGACCTCGTGGATGACGGTGGTGCGGACCTCCTCGACCACCTGCGCGTGGGTGTCGCAGTGCCGCAGGGTGGGGCCGCGGTAGATCAGGATCCGGTCGGGCAGGACGCCCGCGTACCACTCGCCGCGCTCGGTGAGCGGGGTGCCCTCGTAGAGGCCGAGGAGTTCGGGGTCGCTCGGGTCGGGTTCGTCCTCGACGAAGACCGCGACGTTGTCCATCATGGCCGCGAGTTGCGGGGGGATCTGGTCCAGGGCGTCGCTGACCAGCGTCTCGAACTCTTCCCGGGTCATTTCCACCGGATCATTGTCGGCTCTGGGGTGACGGTGTGCCAGGCAGCGGACACCGGTGTTTGATGGGTTCCGTGACGACCTCGGAGGACACGGTGGACAGCCCGGCGGCGCCGGTGCGCGGACGGCCGTCGGTGCTGCGCGGGCAGGGGCCCGTGGTGGCGGTGGTCGCGGTGGGCGGGGCGATCGGCGCGGTGGCGCGGTACGCGGCCGGGCTGGGCTGGGAGACCGGGCCGTCGGCCTTCCCGTGGACGACGCTGCTGATCAACGTGGTGGGCTGCGCGGTGATCGGGGTGTTCCTGGTGGTGGTCACCGAGGGGCGCCCGGCGCACCCGCTGCTGCGGCCGTTCTTCGGCACCGGCGTGCTGGGCGGGTTCACCACCTTCTCGACGTACGCGGTGGACGTCCGCCGGCTGCTGGAGGCCGGGCGGCTCGGGTCCGGGCTGGCGTACCTGGGGCTGACCCTGGTGGGCGCGCTCGGCGCGGTGTGGGCGGCCGCGGCGCTGACCCGGCGGCTGATCCACCGCGGCGGTGCCCGGTGAGCCGGCTGGGCGGGCCGGCGCTGCGGCTGACCGTGCTGGTGGGCGAGAGCGACACCTGGCACCACCGCCCGCTGTACAGCGAGATCGTGCACCGGGCGCGGGCGGCCGGGCTGGCCGGCGCGAGCGTGTTCCGGGGGATCGAGGGGTTCGGCGCCTCCTCGCTGGTGCACACGGCGCGGCTGCTGTCGCTGAGCGAGGACCTGCCGGTGGCGGTGGTGATCGTGGACGAGGAGGAGCGGGTGCGGGGGTTCCTGCCACAGCTGGAGGAGCTGGTCGCGGAGGGCCTGGTGCTGCTGGACCGCTGCGAGGTCGTCCACTACCGGGGGCGGGGTACGGGCCGGGGTGCGGTCGGGGGAGCGGAGTGAACTGGCTGCTGGTGGTGGCGGGCGCGATGGTCGGCGCGCCGCTGCGGTACCTGACCGACCGGGCGGTGCAGTCCCGGCACGACTCGGTGTTCCCGTGGGGCACCTTCACGGTGAACGTGCTCGGCTGCCTGGTGCTCGGCCTGCTGGCCGGGGCGGTGACGGCCGGTGCGGCCTCCTCGCACGTCCAGCTGCTGGTCGGCACGGGCTTCTGCGGGGCGCTGACCACCTACTCGACCTTCTCGTACGAGACGCTGCGGCTGGCTGAGTCCGGGGCCGGGCGGTACGCGGTGGCGAACGTGGCCGGCAGCCTGGCGGCCGGGCTGACCGCGGTGTACGCGGGGGCGGAGCTGGCCTCGGCGCTCTGGGGCTGAGCCCTCCCGCAGGACGGGCTGCCGCCGGCTCTTGCGGGGGCCGCTCCGGAGGACTCCCGTACGAACCCGTGTCCGCCGTGCCCGGCGCGCGTTGGGCACCGAAAGCGGCCGCCAGGGGGCGGCCCGGGTGGGGCGGCAGGAGAGGGAGCGCGGTGGCTTCGGTGCGGGCGGTGCGTTCGACGGCGGCGGTGCGGATGGTGCCGTCGGGGCGATCGGGAGCGGCGGTGCGGGCGGCGGCGGTGCTGGCGGTGGCCGGGCTGGGGCTGACCGGGTGCATGTCGGTCGGGCCGGCGGCGGAGGAGAAGCACGGCGGGGTGGCGCCGGTCGGGCAGGCCGGTCCGGCGGGCCGGCCTGGGGCGACGGGAGGTCCCTCGACCTCGCCGGGCGCCGGGCACCCGGGGGGCGTGTCCGGGCGCCCGGAGCACCAGGGGGGCCTGCAGGCCGAGAACGCGCCGGCCGGGGCCACGACCGCCGCGCCGGGTGAGCTCACGCCCGGCGCGAACGGCACGGTGGCCGGCGTGGTCCCGGTGCCGGGGGCGGGCGCTCCCGAGGGCGCGCCGGGCGGCAACGCCTCGACGGGCGGCGCGAATTCCAGCCCCGCGCCGCACCCCGGCGGCTCCACGGGCGGCGGTTCGACGGGCCCCGGCGGTACCGGCGGCGGCGAGGGCCGTTCCGGCGGCGGTTCGGGCACCCCGTCGGTCACCCCGAGTGCCCACCCGTCCGGCACGCCCGTGCCCACCACGCCCGCCGCGACCGTCCCGCCGGGCCCGGAACCCTCCGCCGGCAGCTCCGGTTCCTCGGCCCCGAGTCCTCGTGCGGGTACGCAATAGCGGGCTGGCCTGGGCATTTGCCTCCGGTCCCGAGGGTCCTCTATGGTGGTAGATCGTTCGTTTGATCCATTTGACTGGCGCCCCATTCCCAACTGGCGCCCTTGGCGCGTTCCGGCGATCCGTGGCTGACCGCATAGAGGCGGTTGTGAAACAGAACCCCGGACTTTGGCGCGTGCCACTTCCGGAAGGTTTTGCATGTCTCTCGTTGACGACGCCCGCTTCGCCATGCCCGCGAACGAGGCCGCCGCCGATGTCACCGACTCCACCGATCTGATCACCGAGGCCGCGGAGACCGCCGCCGAGGAGATCACCGCCGAGACCGTCGAGGAGACGGTCGAGGCCACCGAGCCCGCCGAGCCCACCATCACCTTCGGCGACCTGGGCCTGCACGAGGACGTCGTCCGGGCCCTCGCCAAGCGCGGCGTCACCACCCCGTTCCCGATCCAGGCCGCGACCATCCCGGACGCCCTGGCCGGCAAGGACGTTCTGGGCCGCGGCCGCACCGGCTCCGGCAAGACCCTCAGCTTCGGCCTGCCGCTGCTGACCCGCCTGGCCGACGGCGAGCGCACCCGCGCCAAGCACCCGCGCGGTCTGATCCTGGTCCCGACCCGCGAGCTGGCCATGCAGGTCGCCGACGCCCTGGAGCCCTTCGGCTCGGTGCTCGGCCTGCGCCTCAAGGTCGTCTGCGGCGGCACCTCGATGTCGAACCAGATCTACGCGCTGGAGCGCGGCGTCGACATCCTGGTCGCCACCCCGGGCCGCCTGCGCGACCTGCTGAACCGCGGCTCCGCCAAGCTGGACGACGTCCAGACCGTGGTCCTCGACGAGGCCGACCAGATGGCCGACATGGGCTTCCTGCCCGAGGTCACCGAGATCCTCGACCAGGTGCCGGCCGGCGGCCAGCGCCTGCTGTTCTCCGCCACCCTGGAGAACGAGATCGACACCCTGGTGAAGCGCTACCTGAAGAACCCGGTCACCCACGAGGTCGACCCGTCGGCCGGCGCGGTCACCACCATGACCCACCACATCCTCGTGGTGAAGCCCAAGGACAAGGCGCCGATCACCAACGCGATCGCCGCCCGCAAGGGCCGCACCATCATCTTCGTCCGCACCCAGATGGGCGCCGACCGGGTCGCCGAGCAGCTGATCGAGGCCGGCGTGAAGGCCGACGCGCTGCACGGCGGCATGACCCAGGGCGCCCGCACCCGCGTCCTCGGCGACTTCAAGGACGGCTACGTCAACGTCGTCGTCGCCACCGACGTCGCCGCCCGCGGCATCCACGTCGACGGCATCGACCTGGTCCTCAACGTGGACCCGGCCGGCGACCACAAGGACTACCTGCACCGCTCCGGCCGCACCGCGCGCGCCGGCCGCTCCGGTGCCGTCGTCACCCTGGTGCTGCCGCACCAGCGCCGCGGCGTCTTCCGCCTGATGGAGGACGCGGGCGTCGACGCCAGCCGCCACATCCTGGACCACGCCTTCGACGCCGAGGTCGCCAAGATCACCGGCGCCCGCTCGCTCACCGAGGTCCAGGCCGAGAGCGCCGCGAACATCGCCGGTGCCGCCGAGCGCGAGCTCGCCGACATGACCCGCCAGCTGGAGCGGGCGCAGCGCCGCGCCGCCGAGCTGCGCGAGGAGGCCGACCGCCTGGCCGCCCGTGCGGCGCGCGAGCGGGCCGAGCTGGGCATCGAGGACGAGGCCCCGGCCGCGTCCGCCGAGGCCGGCGAGGAGACCGCCCAGGCCGCCGCCCCGGCCGCCGCGGAGGCTCCGGCCGCCGCTGCCGCGCCGCAGGCGGAGGAGCGCACCCCCTCGTACCGCGAGGTGCGCACCGAGCGTCCGGCCTTCGGCCGCGACCGGGACCGCGACCGCGACCGGGACGACCGTCGCTCCGGTGGCTTCGGCGGCCGGGACCGCGACCGGGACCGGGACGAGCGTCGTTCGGGCGGCTTCGGCCGGGACCGCGACGACCGTCGCTCGGGTGGTTTCAACCGTGACGACCGCGGCGACCGT